>JAPYWY010000115.1 GCA_028276125.1 Pseudothermotoga sp. | reverse complement strand
GACCGCGGAACCTCCGGACGAACCACCGGAGATCCTCTTTGGATCGTACGGATTTCTGCATGGTCCAAAGTGCGGATTGTTGTTCGTGACACCGAGCGCGATCTCGTGCAGGTTCGTTTTTCCCAAGATTATTGCTCCCGCATTCTTCAGTTGTTGCACCACGAAGGCATCCTGTCTCGCAACGTTGTCCTTGAAAAACAAGCTTCCGGCCGTCGTCTTCAAACCCGCAACGTCGATCAGATCTTTCACAGCCACGGGCACTCCGTACAGGGGTGGAAGCTCCTTCTTGAAAGACTCTTCCAACATCTGAGCCGTTCTCATCGCCCCATCGTAATCGAGGCTTATGAAGGCTCCTAGGTGCTTTTGATCCTCTATCTTTCTGAAACATTCCTCGACGATTTCTCGGGGTCGGAGCTTTCTCTGTGCATACGCTTTCAGCAATTCTCTTATCTTCATCACGATCACCTCAGCTTCATCTTTGGGCCATCCTGGACGAACTTTCCTCTGAAGGAAGGTTCCTTCAGCAACAAGTGGCTGTCCAAGTCGTGGAAATCGAAAGCGCCAGTTCCCAGCGCGAATTGAACACTTTGATTGATCCCGAGACTGGATTCCGCCATGCATCCGATCATCAGTTTGATGTTGGAAGCTTTCGCCATTTCGACGATCGCGAGCGCATCGCTGATGCCACTCTTCATGAGCTTTATGTTGACGTAATCCACCGCTTCTTCCTTGATCAGTCCCAGTACGTCGTACTTCCTCTTGGCAGACTCGTCCGCTGCCACGGGGAAGCGACAGTGCAGCCTTACGTACTTGAGCCCATCGACGTCGTACCAAACCACTGGTTGTTCGTAGACTGCGATGTCCACGCCAGAACGATACAGAACGTTCGCGAACTCCACAGCCTGTTTGGGTGTGTAGCCCATGTTCGCATCGACAATGTACTTGGCTCCTTTCGTTACTCTCGCGATCTCCAGCATTGCGTTGATGTCTTCTTTCAGATTTTCCCCCACCTTCACCTTGATAGTTCTGAAACCCTCTTTGAAGATCTCTTCCGCATCTTTCACCCTGTTCTCAACTGTGTCTATGCCCACCGTTTTGTCCGTTTCTATCTCTGTCTTTGCACCGCCCAAGAACTCCGACACGGTTATACCCAACTCTTCGCACAGCCCATCGAGTGTGGCGAACTGGACGGCGGCCTTCAAACTCGGAGCCGCCAAGAGCTTATCCGTGATCTCGAAGATCCTTGCGTAGTTGCGCACGTCCAGACCGATCAGACTTTCCTTCAGAAAACTTTCCAACGCCAAGAGCATCTCCACTCTCTCGCCGTTGACCCTGAACGATGGTGACGCCTCACCCTTCGCCACGATGCCGTTGTCCAAGAACAGTTCGACATCGACGTTGTTCGCCTCACAAGAGATACTGCCCGTGATATGAAAAGGCTTGTGGTAGGTGTACTCCCTCAACGTGAGCCGAACGTCTTTTATCTTTCCCATCCTTCATACCTCCCAACCTTCGAAACGAACCACTTCTATGTGCGTTTCGAGGCGTATTTTCTTGTCGTGCGCTTCAGCCTCACCGAGTTGGTTGTCCGTCGGATCTTCCCTGTAGAACTTCGGCTCGGGCACGAACTGTTTCATGAAATCGTCGTTGGCGACCATTCTGAAACCATCGAGGCTGCCGAAGTAAAAACTACGCAGTTTCTCATCGTACCTCCTTGCACCACCAAAAGAAGGATCTGCGGGGAGCCACCCGTACGGTTCGACATAAAAGAGCGCCCAATCGTGCGGCGAGGCAAAGTAAGGTGTCACATACCAACCCGACTGCCATCTTGCGGGAACTTTGGCGATCCTGCACATAGTTATGAACAAGAGTGCTTGAAAACCGCAATCACCCTTGAGGTTCTCCGCAACGTACTGGGATATGTTTTCGTAAGTTGAATAGGGTCTCACGTAAGAGTACCTCACTCGACTTGTGATCCAGTCGTAGATGCGCTTTGCCTTCAGATAGGGATTGGTTTCGTTGTTCAAGATCTGTTGGGTCAGATGCCTTATGTAGTGCGTGAACACTATGTGGGGAGGTTCTTCATCCATGAATTCATCCATGTCGCACGTTTGAACCTCAGAAGGATCTATCCTGTTGACCCACTCTCGAATCTTGTATTCGAATTCTACAATGTATTCCTTGCTTGTCCCTTCGAAAAAGATCGTTCTCTGTGGAACATCGTTGTCCGCCAAGAAATAATTATTGTCACTGACGTAGAGCAGTTTCACATCCTCCACTTGAAGACCCTTCTTTGGAAATGGAAGCCAGACTCTGAAATAATCGTCGTGCGAGTCCACTTTCGCCTTCAATTTTACTTGTACCGTGTAAGTCCTCGGTGCGGCCCCTTCGGCGAGCGCCCTTATTCTTCGCTCGATCAACTCTCTGTGTTCTTCTTCTTCTGGATCTCTTTTCATCCTGTTCTTGTACTCTGGCCGGGCGAAACCGATGTTCTGAATGAACCTCTCGAAAAACCTTCTCTTTCTGTTGACGAGTATAAAATCGACGCAGCCTTCGTCGATGAGCCTGTAGAATTCTTCATAAGCGAAATCTCTTATCGTTTCTTTCGCTTTTTCCAAAGCGTCCGATTCGTCGTACGGATATGCCGCGAGCAACCTTTTGATCCTGAACTTTTCGTACTCGAGTCTCTGCCTTTGTAGATCGCTGATCCGTGTGTCTCTTAACCATCTGTCAATCAACGCCATCGCTGCTTCCCAGTCACCGACCTCTTCCAGCCGTCGGACGTTCTCGGGAATGCCACACACCAGGAACTCATGCACGTCGAACACCCCCAGTTTTCGACAAGATCTTCAATTTTTCGAGTGCTTCGGGAATATCTCTTTCGAACCTGTTCAGATCGTTTATCTCCAGAACGGCTATGCCGTCGAATTTCTCATTCACCAGATCGAAGGCTCGCTCGAACGGGATCTTTCCAAGCCCTAAAGGCAAATGCAGATCCCCCACGCCGTACAGGTAAGCGAAATGAAGCTCTCTCGACAATGAACGTTCAGCATCGTCTTCTGGTTTTCCAAAGTTGTCGTGAACGTGCAGTTCGAAAGCATCGGAAAGTCCAAGAGAGAGCTGTCTCAAAAACTCTTCTTCGTTTCCCCTCAGCCTCAAGAAAAGATGTCCCACGTCGATCAAGAGCTTGACCTTCGGATGGTTCACGCTCGTGACGATCTGCAAGGTTTGTTCCACGGTCTGTTTGGTGTTCTCAACGACCAGACAGACGTTCGTCTTCTCGATTTTGTCACAGAGTCTCTTGAGGTTTTCAACCTCTCTGGATTTTTTGTCTTCACTCTCATCGCACCAGCCACAGTGGTAGACCACGGTCTGCGCACCTATAGTTGAAGCAAAGTCGATGGTCGCCGATAGGATCTGAAGATCTTCTTTCCTGTCTGAAGACAGATCCACAGGGTCTGGTCCGTGAACTGTGAACTTCAGATTCGAACGCTTCAGAACCTGTGCGATGCGGCTCAGTCTTTCGGGGACGATCTCACCGTTGAAGATGACGTCCAGACCTGCGGGAGGGATTTCGACACAATCGAACCCGACACGTTCGAACTTCTCGAGTTCTTCTTTGAGTTTCTCTTCTGAGCCAGACAGACGCTTCGTGTCGATGTTTATTCCTATCGCCCTGACCACGTTTTCACCTTCTCTTTTTCGTAATTTTTCGTAACTCTGTGTAATGAATTGACAGTGATCGTAACTTTTGCTATAGTTATTATAGTCTTCATGACGTCAGATGGAGAAGCAGAGACTTTCCCAGATCGTTCAACACTCGAACGGTTCAAGATTTTTTCAGATACCCTTTCATTCCTTGAAACTGGTTTCATGTTTCAGATCCATTCTATCTCTCAAGGAGGGATTTGTGTGAGAAGGTTGCTCTTCGTGGTGTTGCTGTTCACAGCGGTCTTACTCTTCGCAAGCGTTGAGGACAGCGTTGTCCAGGTGGGCCGCACGCTCGAGAAGAACGGTATCAACGAAGTACGTTACGCGGTCTGGGGTTCTGGAGATCCCAACAGTGTGCTCAGGGTTCTTGGCATCGTCGAGGCGGCGAGACGCATCAACGACATCTGGGCCAAGAACAAGATCAACGTCAAGGTGATCATCAGAGAGACGCGTTACGAACTGGACTTCACGCAGATGTACCAAGAATTTCTGAGCAAACAGCCCCTTGGAACCGCTGGTGACTTTCTGGTGAACTCGTACGTGTACATCGCACCGCTCGCCGAAGAAGGTTATCTGCTCGATCTGACGCCGTACCTCGAGAAACACAAAGAGCTCCTCGAAGACTTCTTTGCCTCCCACATCGAAGTGGCCAAGTACAAAGGAAAGATCTACGGTTTACCGCAGGACACCGAAGCGAGACCCTTCTACATCAGAAAGGACATCGCAGCGAAGGTCGGACTCGACTTGCAGGGCTTGGACCAGAAGGTCTTGAAGGGTGAGTTCACCTGGTTCGATGTCTACGAATGGGCGAAGAAGACGGTTCAGTTGGGAGCCTCACAGTGGGGTTTGATTCACAGGAGGGGCAGCGCACATCCTGACCTGATGCAGTTCATACTCGCCTTCGGAAGCAAACTGTACGATCCGGCGGATGGAAAACTCGTATTCGACAAAGAAGCGATATACAAGTGGCTCACGATCGAGTGGGTCTTCGCGAGAGAGAAACTGCTTCCGTCCGACATGATGGCTTGGGATTGGGCAAAGCAGGTTCACCCAGCCATAGTCGATGGAAAGACTCTTTTCGACATCGGTGGAACTTGGTACTGGACAGAGTGGCAGACCAAGGACTACTACACCGATCCAAAGACTGGGCAGATGAGGGGATTGAAACCTGAAGAAGTCGAGCAGTGGTTCTACTACACGCTGTTCCCTGCGGGAGAGCCTGGGAAAAAGCCTGTGACGCTGAGCCAACCGTTCATGTGGATGGTCAGCTCGAAGGCTGGCGCACAGAACCCGAAGTACAGCGCTCTGAAATCCACTTACGATGAACTCGCCTTCCTGATCGCTGCGAAGGCGTCCGACCCAGAGATCAACGCCATACACAGCATCATAAGCGCTCACTTGCCAGTTGGAAAAGCTTCGGCCGCGTTGCTCGCCAACAAAGAATGGCTCGACAAACTGTACAATCTCGAGCTCGACCTCGATCCGAGCGTGAAAGAGAAGATCGCTGGCATCGTCAAAGCGACGGTCAATCCGATCAACGCAAAATTCTTGTCCGATGTTTCCTACATGCTCGAGCACACCAACTTCCCACCGATACACCCAATGTACGCGAAGCTTGCGGCGATCTTCGCTGAGGTCGTCGATCAAGTGCTCAGGGGTCAGATGGACCCAGCCAAAGCGATCGACTACGCCATCGGTAAGATCAACGCGGATCTCGATCTCAAGGCCGGCGTGAAGATCATCAACGAGATACCGAAAGATTGGAGATTCCCAGCCAAATGATCAAGGAGGGAACTTCCAGAAAGTGGGAGCTGTGGGCCTTCTTGGCCCCAGCTCTCGTTGTTGTGGTGATATTCTACGTTGTACCGCTCATTCTGACCGTCTACACGAGTTTCACCCCCATCAGGAACTGGAACATACAGCGTTACGCAACCAAATGGATAGGTCTTTACAACTACCAGAAATTGTTCCACGCCATCGCGAACGATCCATCGGTGAGGGCGGTCTTTTTAACGACCAG
>JAPYWY010000078.1 GCA_028276125.1 Pseudothermotoga sp. | reverse complement strand
CGGTGGACTGATCTTGGCGTTGCTCACCTTCTTCGTCGGTAAGAGGACGAATTCTGTGGCGAGCACGATCTGGTTGTTACCGAGGATGTCACCCATCGCAGTGTACGGATTGGTGTGGTACTACTTCTTCCACGGTAGCGGTATAGGTACGTTGAACTCTCTGTTCTTGAAGCTTGGCCTCATCGACAAGCCCATCGCTTGGGGTCAAGCCTTCATTCCTTATGGTCCGTGGAGCGTGATCATCTTTGTCAACGGCTTGGTCGGCGTGAGTTTCGGAATGATCGTGCTGTCTTCGGCCATCAAGAGCATCCCGAGTGAGTTCGTCATCGCTGCGAGGGTCGACGGTGCCACCGACTGGCAGATCTGTAAGAGGATCTTGATACCTCAGATAAAATGGCACATCATGTACGTCACGACTTGGCAACTTTTGAGTTTGCTCACATCTTACGCGCACACGTACCTTCTGGTGAGCTGGAGACTGGTGAACAAAACCTATGGAACCCCCTGGGCACTTTACGTGTACGATCTTGCGTTCACGGGTGTTTTCGACCAGGGATTGGCGGCTGCAGCGGGAACTCTTCTGGTCTTGGTGGGAGGACTGCTCGGTTTTATGACGCTCAGAATACTGGGCTTTGGAAAGCTCATGGCGGAGCCGCGTGGTGATATCTGATGAGTCTGAGCGATGTGGAGGTTCGAAGTAAAGCAAGACAGACCTTTTATTCCATCATCTTGATAGCCCTCTCTGTGCCGGTGATCATGGCCTTCTCTGTGCTCGTTCTTTCGAGCTTTGCAAACCAGATGGTGACGAACTTCGACTTTTCCAAGGTGAAATTCACGCTGAGAAACTGGCAACTGTTGTTTCAAGGTAGAATCGCGATAACAGGTGGTTTGAGGGAGAACACCTTTCTCTACTTGCTCAACACGGCGGTAGTGGCGTTCGGGGTGGCGATCGTCACGACGCTCGTTGGAACTCTCTCAGGTTATGCGATTTCGAGGATCAAGTTCAAGGGCAGAAAGTTCATACTCTTGATGATGCTCATGTTGCACGCTTTGCCCGGTTCGATCCTTATCGTCGGAGTCTACTTTCTCTACAGACTGTGGATGCCAACCAATCTCAACGCACTGAAGTACTTCTCTTTCTTCTACGTCATCGTCGCCCGCGCCGCGCTGGAAATTCCTCTCTCTGTGTGGCTCATGAAGGGCTTTTTCGATCTGCTGCCTTGGGAGATAGAATGGTCCGCGTTGGTCGACGGTGCTTCGAGGCTCAAGACATGGGCGAAGATCATGATGCCTTTGATAAAACCCGGTGTGGTGGCCATACTGATCTTCGGTTTCCTCGCTGGTTGGCAGGACATCATCTACGTTAGAACCTTCCTCATAGACAAGACGCTCGCAACCTTCATCGAATCGAACCTTGAAGCTGAAATGGCCTACATGCCATTGCTTGCGGCTGCAGCCACGCTCTACCTCTTACCAACGATCTTCTTCTACATAAGTTCTCAACAACTCTTGTTCAAAGTCTACGCGGGTGGCATCAGGAGGTGAAGGGTCTTGGCATCCATCGTGCTCGAGAACATCACGAAGAGGTTCGGTAAGGTGACGGCACTGGATGGTGTGAACTTACAGATAGATGACGGTGAGTTCATCGTCCTGCTCGGTCCTTCTGGTAGTGGGAAAACCACTCTCATGTATCTGATCGCGGGCATCTACAGACCCACTTCTGGACGCATCCTCTTCGACGGAAAGGACGTGACTAACCTATCTCCGAAGGACAGAAACGTGGGCTTGGTCTTTCAAAACTGGGCGCTCTATCCGCACATGAAGGTGTTCGAGAACATAGCTTTCCCCTTGACGTTGAAGAAAATGGACAAGAGAACGATCCAAGAGAGGGTCCACCAAGTGGCGAGCATGCTCAAGATAGAAGCTCTGCTTGAAAGATACCCTTGGCAGTTGAGTGGTGGACAACAGCAACGTGTCGCCATTGCGAGGGCTCTGGTGAAGCAACCACAGATCCTTCTCTTCGATGAGCCGCTGAGCAACCTCGATGCGCTTTTGAGGATCGGTGTCAGGACGGAGTTGAAAAGGTTGCAAAAAAATTTGAGTATCACCTCGGTCTACGTTACGCACGATCAAGCGGAAGCTTTGGCTATCGCAGACAGAATCGCGGTGATAAACAACGGAAAGCTCATTCAGGTGGGTACACCAGAGGAAATCTATTATCAACCGAAACACACGTTCGTGGCAGGTTTTGTGGGAAATCCGCCCGCAAATCTTTTGACTGTCGAGTCCGATGGAACTAGATTGACGATAGATGGCAAGAGTTTGGAAGCGCCGATCGAGCTTTTGCACAGAATATCCAACAAGAGGAGGTTTGTTCTGGGCTTCAGGCCAGAGAAGGGAGTCTTACTCGATCACATCACAGAAAACACCGTCGGTATCGAGGTACAGATCTACGAGGTCGAATCCATGGGAAGAGAACAGATCGTGACCGTTTCCATAGAACAAACGATGGTGAAAGTACTTAGGCCCTCCGAAGAGAAGTTCCACGTGGGTCAAAAACTGTTTTTGTGTGTCGAAATGAAAGATTTGATGCTTTTCGATTTCGACACGAACGAGGCACTCGATCTTCATTAACTTTTGAGCTAACATATAATCATGAGACCGATCGTGGGCATCAGCTGTTCGGTGGATGAAGAGTCTTTAAAGCTCAACATGAACTACTATCAGGCTGTGGAAGAAGCTGGCGGTTTACCTGTCCTCGTACCGATCCTCAAAGAGCGGGAGAGCTTGCACCGTTTGGTCGACCTTCTTGATGGAATGATCTTTTCCGGTGGAGTGGACATAGACCCTCACCACTACAGCGAAGAGCCACACCCAAGTTTGGGACAGATAACACCGGAGAGGGACGAGCTGGAAATAACGTTGTGCAGAATCCTCTATGAAATGAGAAAACCCATCTTCGGTATCTGCAGGGGTATTCAACTGATCAACGTTGCGCTCGGTGGAACGCTCTATCAAGACATAAAGACCCAGTTACCCAAGGTCCTGAAACACTACCAAGAAGCTCCGGCCCACAGCCCAACGCACGAGGTCCTCATCGAGAAAGACAGCCTGCTGTTCTCCATCGTGAAGAGGGAAAGTTTGCGAGTCAACAGTTTTCACCATCAAGCCGTGAAAGATGTCGCGGCAGCTTTGAGAATCGTTGCGAGGGCGCAGGATGGTGTCGTGGAAGCGGTGGAATCCAACAACGACAGGTTCGTCTTGGCGGTCCAGTGGCACCCAGAAAGGATGTTCAAACGATACAGAGAACACTTTGAATTGTTCAGACGTTTCGTCGAAGAATGTACGAAGAAGGGGTGATAGGACATGAAGATCTACATCTCTGCCGACATGGAAGGTATCTCTGGTGTTGTTGGGTTAGCCCAAGTCTCACCCGAGGACAAAGAGTACGAGAGGTTCAGAAAGCTCATGACTCGTGAAGTGAACGCGGTCGTGGAGGCTGCGGTCCAGTGTGGAGCGAAGGAAGTTCTGATCAACGATTCTCACAACACGATGGACAACATCCTGATCGAAGAGTTGCATCCCAAGGCCGTGCTGATCAGTGGTAGTCCAAAACCCATGAGCATGATGGAGGGAATAGATGAAAGCTTCGATGCGGTTTTCTTCGTTGGTTACCACGCGAGGGCAGGCAGCGCACCTGCAATCATGGACCACACCTACACCGGAAGGGTCTTCTGTGTCGAGGTGAACGGAAAGAAATTGAGCGAAGCTGGATTGAACGCGAGAATCGCAGGTTGTTTCAACGTTCCCGTCGTGCTCGTGACGGGAGATCAACTCGCCATAGAGTGTGCCAAACAAGAGCTGAACGATTTCGTCGGTGTGATCGTCAAGGAAGCTGTGGGAAGGTACGCGGCGAAGATCTATCCCTTCGAGATCGTGAAAGAGAAGTTGAGAACTGGCGTTGAAGAGGCCATGCGCAGATTGAGAGAGTTCAAACCAACGATCGAACGAGAGCCTGTGGAAGTGAAACTCACCTTTTACAGTTCTGCTTTTGCTGAAACCGCTTCACTTCTTCCAAACATCGAACGGCTCGACGCCAGGACCATTCGATACACGGCGAACAGTTATCTTGAAGCCTACAGACTGCTAAGAGTTTGTCTGTCATTGTCTTCTTTGGTCAAATAGTTGCTCGTACCTTTTGAAGAATTTTTCGAGCAGGTCCCTTTGGAATCGCAATCTTTCTGCCAAGAAAGATAGTTGTTGTTTTCCTGACTCAGTGATCCTGTACGTTCTCCTGGCGGGACCCCTATTGAGCACGTCCCATTCTGATTTGACCAAACCTTCGGCCTCAAGACGTGCAAGCAACCTGTAGAGGTTCCCCATGGAGCCCATGCCTTCGAATTCCAATCCAAGTTCGCTCAACTTTTTGGCAATTTCGTAGCCATAAGCTGGCTCTTCTGCGATCAAGAGGAGCACGAGGGCCTCGAGGAAGTGGCCCCCGCACCCCATTCCGCGACAACGGCAGTGGCTCATTCAGCTTCTTCTTTCTTGAGTTCTTCGTCGACGAACTTCATCTCTTCTTCGAGCCATCTTTTGTATTCGCGCAAGGATTCTTTGCTTGGTCTGTGACATCTTTGACCCCATCGGTTGAAAGACTCCGATCTTTGGCAAGACCAACCGTGCCTGTGCCTCATCTCCATGCCGCAGCAGCAAACGCTCTGTGGGCAGCACACGTCGATCACCTCCAGGGACATTATATATCAAGAAAATATATATGTCAACTCACCACGGAAAGATCGTCCTCGGACAAGATCTTCAGCTTGAGGCAGAAGCGTCAAACGTTCTTCAAGGACCCCGCTTTTCCACAATGACGGTCGAAACCGCTCGCCACTCACTCCCCATACCCCAACTCCTCCAGTCTTTTGAGCAGTGCTTCCACCGCAGGCTCTAGTGAGGGAATGTCCCGCTGCACTGTGTTCCAGACAGCATCGAGGTCGATGGCAAAATAGTCATGCACGAGAATATTGCGCATGCCAATGATCTTGTGCCATGGAATGTCCGGAGCCAAATTCCGGACTTCCTCGGGCAGCTTGCTCGCCGCTTCACCAATAATCTGTAAGTGCCGAAGGAACCACACCTGGATGAGCTCATTTTCCTTAAAAGCCTTCCAGTCGCGATCGCGGTATCAGTTAATGGCGGCAATGGCTTCCAAAATGTCCCGCAACCGCTCCCTCGGATCTCTCATATCGGTACCGCCTCTCTGAGCACTTGTTCTCGGATGCGGGGTTTGAGCCCGCGTTCTGTAACCACATCCACCCGGCATCCCAGAAGCTGTTCGAGCTCGTACTGGAGGCCTCCTAAATCGAAAAGTGTTCGACCAGGCTCGAGCTCAACGAGAAAATCGAAATCGCTTTCCTCATCCGCTTCACCTCGAGCCACCGAGCCGAAGACGCGGATATTGTGAGCACCGTACCTGGTGCACACCTTTATGATTTCCTCACGCTTCGTTTTCAAAAGCTCCTCAAGCTTCATACTCCAGCCCCTCCAGGCTCTTGCTTATCGCCTCATCGAGCCGCTGACCTTCAGTCTGTTGTGCTTTGAGTTGTAACACGATGTGCCACGGCTTGTCCTCCAAAGGTTCGTCTTCCTCGCACAATCTCAAGTGTCGGTGATGCACCAGAGGAAAACAAGACCCATGACAACGTGCTTGTACTCCGTGGCGTCCATCGAGCCAAGCAGGGCATTCGTGGCTTCTCAAGGTTGCGGCTCGCACCCAACGGCAGCACCTTTCTGAAAATGAAGAAGTAGCGATACACTCTTTCTTTTCTCCATGGATAGCCACCTGTGCGTGCTCCTTGGTGATGACTGACTGTCGCCCACTTCTTCACGAATTATTATATTGCAGTACAGGCTGGAAGGTTCACCGTCCGAAATTCTCACCCTCTCGTGCCAACGTTTAAACTATTGCACGACAGGCTGGACATCGAGAAAGCAGCGTCGCGCATTTTGATGATACTCTCAGCTTGTCGTGGTTCAGTAGAGAGTGCACAGGATCACGGAGCCAAAGAGCTTCATTACAGGAAAGCCAACACACCGTGCAAGTTCATCTCTCGTCTTGGATTTTGTTACCTCTTTTCAACAGTGAGGTTCGTATATATCTTCATGGGAGCGCTCTCGAGGGAAGTGAACCGTCCAGACGGTGGCTGTGCACATTGGTGTTGGTCTAACTCGTCGATTTGTTCTTCGTGGATGATGTTCAAAGGATAAAAGCGCTCCCGATGAGAGAGATTTTCGTTGAAGATCGAGATGGAACAGCGTCTCAATGATGCACGCAACGAGAGAATGAAAAGTCGATAATGAAAAGCAAAGCCCCAGAAATGGGGCTTTTTGCTTTGGTTGATCGAAGAAGTTTTCATCTGCTCACGATCTTTTCAAACAGGGCTTGACACGGACAGTGCTCGGTGTTAATATATTTACGTCTAATCTTTAGACGTCAATCGAAAGGGTGACAGCATGAACGAGGACACCATCTTGAAGAGATTCTTCGTGATTCAGAGGTTGCATTTCCACATCCTCCACAGAGAACTGGAGAAACACGGAATACATCCGGGTCAACCGCCCATGATCATGATCATCTCGAGACACGAAGGCATGACGCAGAATCAGATCGCCGAGAAACTGAACCTGAGGCCCGCGACGGTCGCGATCATGTTGAGGAGGATGGAGAAGGCAGGTTTGATACACAGAAAGCAGGATGAAAGCGACAGAAGGATTCAGAGGGTTTACTTGACGCAAAAGGGAAAGTCTCACTGCGACTTTCTGAAACAAAAGATGCAGAGGATGGAAAGCGTAGCGACGCGGGGATTCAGCGAGGAAGAAAAGCTTCAGCTCACAAACTTCTTGGACAGGATCATCGCCAATCTCAAGAATCATGCGAGAGGTGATTCGGATGCTTAAGGTCTTGAAGTATCTGAAGCCCTATCTGTGGTTGGTGATCGTGACAGTCTCACTGATCATCGTCGATTCGTACGTGACGTTGTATCTGCCGGACCTCATGTCCCAGATAGTGGACAAGGGAATCACGAAAGGCAACGTTGACTACATCTGGAAAATCGGTGGTAAAATGCTGCTCGTCTCTCTGATCCAAGTTGTTGCGATCATAATCATGAGCTACACATCCTCCAGAGCAGCGATGTGTGCGGGCAGAGATATTCGGGCAGATCTTTTCAAAAAGATTCAGAGTTTTTCATTGGCGGAGATCGACAAGTTCAGTACAGCCTCTCTGATTACCCGGACGACCAACGACATAACGCAGATACAACAGGCATTCGTCATGATTCAAAGGATGGTGATAAGGGCTCCCATCGTCGCGATCGGGAGCATCTTTATGGCGATTTCGAAGGACG
>JAPYWY010000257.1 GCA_028276125.1 Pseudothermotoga sp. | reverse complement strand
GGCCTTTGTTTGAAAATCTCCTCCACCCCCTGCAGGATCCAGACTTCAGCGAAGTTGTTCTCGATCTCTATGAACCTGTCCTTTGCGACATCTTTGGCTTCCCACTCTTTGAGTCTGACGATGATTCCGACCTTTGTCAAGTCCATGTCCAGAACGACCGTGGCTTTGAGGCCAAAATCGTCGGCCTCGGTGAATTGGTAGGCTTTCCCTTCTTGTCCTATCGGCTCAACGGGCCAGATCCAGAGGTTCCAACCTTCGTAGTTTCCATCAAACCTGTGGTAGTGAACGACGATCGTGGTGGATGAAAAGAGAACAACCACGCATAGAAGGAACATGATCAAGAAGAACTTGCGCATGATCACACCCCCACCAGTATTATCCCATCACCGAGCACAGATCAAAAAGCGCGAGCTTGTAGGAGAGAAACTCCTACGAAGAAGCTCATCAAGGTTGGTTCCATTTGGTTGGGTTTAATCACTTGAAGTTCCTGTTTTCGAAGACAACCACTGTTCTTCGAACACCTTGAGGCGTACACCAGCTACCCAAGATAGAGTAGTTTAAGCCAAAGTGATCCAGCAATTCTTTTTCTGTTTTGAAATATTTTCTCATCTCGCTAATCCAGCCCTGTCTGTACAGTCCAACTTCCTCTGGGTGGCCTGAATCGAAGACCAAGAAACGGCAATTTCTGAAAAGCTTGTAGAAAACTTCATCGGCTTTGTCTTTGCCGTAGTTGTAGAATATGTGATGATAAACACTCAGAAACAGTATCACGTCTGCCTTCCTTGGAAGATCTTCTTTCACTACGTCCAGCTGAATGAAATTGTAATCGGGCGGAAGATTGAGTTTTTCCCTCGGAGAAATGTCAACGCCGAGAACTTCTATACCGTGCTTTGCCAGATGGTAGGAAAATTCACCTCTGTTACAGCCTATGTCTACGACACTTTTGGGCCTTAGATCGAGAACAAACTTCGTAATGAGTTCCTTCTTAGCAGGATCAACCGTGTCTTGATAGCTTCCATCGAAAGCTCCAACGTATGTCTCCTGAATTTGTTTTGTGTAGGTTGGCAACATCGTCTGCAGATAAGGCTGCCAGTAAGCTATCAAAATCTGCTCAATACCTCTTTCACTGGCAAATCGGTTCAAAATTGCGTAAGTTGGTACCGTTCTCATCCCAAGAAACTTCGCAACTGCGACTCTGTGTCGACCACTTGCGACTAAGAAAGACACCTCCTCAGGGATTTTAACTGGTTGTCTTACCACGGGATCAAGAGCTGCAAGGTTCCCGTCATTGTGGAAAGCGACCACAGGTTTCAGGATTCTTCCGGTTTGTCTGATTGCATCAAACAGTTTGAGAAATTTCGATATGATTTGCTCCGGTGGGATCGTGTAGTAACCTTTCTCGTAGACATCTTTCAGAAAGGCATAATAAAGCGTCTTTTGATAAGGGATTCCTTTGCCTACAAATTCTTCCAGAAAGTTGATCATCAAAGGAATAGCGTTGTTGACCAGAAGCTCCGTCTGAATTTCACTTACCGGTGCCTTTCTTTGACTGAGTTTCGTTTCAAGCTCATCCTCATAGTTACGGATACTCACCTCAAAAGCTTGCTGATTGGCTAATGGTACTGAGTTGGAGGATCTATCCTGAACTAAAACTCGAAAGACATTGAGAACCTGTTTTTCCAGGGAGTATAAGTCTTCAACAAACATCCTGTATTCTTCTGACCTGTAATCCGACATAATCAAATTTGGAATTTCATCAATAAAATTGAAAAGCGTATCTTTGAGCCACAAGTCCTTAGCACCATAAAAATTATGAACAATAGGTTTTATCCCCATCGCCATCGCTTCGGCGATGTTGTAACCAAAGCTTTCGTGCACACTCGTCGAGAGAACAAAGTTCTTGTCTTCCAAGAACTCCTCGATGTTTTTCACATATCCATGGAAAACAACGTTCTTTTCTAAGCCAGTTTCCTTCAGCAAATGGGTGAAGTAAAAATGGTACCTCAAATCCTGAAAATCCCCAGCGATCGATAGATTGTACCTCGGATCGATCTTCACCAGCTGCCCCATCACCTGTAACCACATCGCAGGGTCTTTCTTGTAGTTTACGTGAGCAACAACCGCTATGTTGTATCCTTTCTCGCGCGGTTTGAACTTGAACTTGTTCAGATCCAAGCCGTTGTGTATCACGACCATTCTGTCTTTGATCTGCTCGTAAACTTTCGGATGGTAGGTCGCGATGATCTCCTTCATGTGTTCGGCGACGAGGATCAACGCGTCTATTTTCCTCCAGTCGATCTTTCCAAGGAAAGCGTTGGTGAGTGCCTCGTAGCTGTGCAATCGACAAACGATTTTTTTGTCCATCTTCTCCAACTTGTTTGTCACTTCCACTGCCATTTCGTTCGCCCATTCGAGCCACACTATGTCGGCCCACTTGTAGGCTTGAACTATCTGATTTCCGTCTGTTGTCACGACCAACTTCACTTCGAAGACATTTGAAAGTACCTGTGCGATGTCCTTTATGAAGTTGTCCAATCCAGGCAGGCAAAAGATCGCAATCTTCTCAGGTCTTTTGAATTTCATCTTCGCTTGCTCGAACTTCTCTTTCATCTGTGGCAAATCACTCAGCTGCGCGGCTTTCGAATAATAATGAAGCGCCATCGGAAAGTTGTCCTGCGCAAGCTGAGTGTCTCCCAAAAGGTCGTACACTTCCCAGGTTTTGTTTTTGATCCTTGTCAAATAGCGCCAAGATTCGAAAAAGTTCTTCTTCTCGAACAAGACCTTCGAAAGATTGAAAA
>JAPYWY010000256.1 GCA_028276125.1 Pseudothermotoga sp. | reverse complement strand
ATGGAACTTCGCAAGGCCTCGAGCCTCTGACATACTCGGCACAGCGAAAGGAGGTAGAAGCGTGAAAGCGAAATTCATTGTGGTTCTCATCCTGATAGCGCTTGTCGTTGTTTACATCATGACCGGCGTCTACCAAGTCGATCCATCGCAGGTTGCGTTGGTGAAAACCTTTGGGAAGTACTCCTACACCACCGGGCCTGGTATCCATCTGCACGCACCTTATCCTTTCCAATCGCACGTCATTGTGGACGTGCAGACGATTCGAAAGCAAGAGATCGGCTTCAGAACGATCCGGCCAGGTCAATACGCTTCGAAGAAAGAAGAAGCCCTGATACTCACCGGGGATGGAAACATCGTCTCCGTCGAAGCTGTCGTGCAGTTCCGTGTGAGCGATCCGGTAAAGTTCGTCTTCAACGTTGAAAAGCCCGAAGAGCTCGTCAAATTCACCACAGAATCGGCTTTGAGAGAGAGGATCGCCAAAAGGACTGTGGACGAGATATTGACCGCCGAAAGGGACAAGGTGGCCTACGAGGTTCAGGAGGTCACACAAAGACTTTTGAACGACTACGACGTGGGGATCACCGTTTTGAACGTCCTACTTCAAGAAGTCGTCCCACCAGATCCAGTCATAGCAGCCTTCGACGATGTGAACAACGCCAAGCAGGACAAAGAGAGGTACATCAATGAAGCACTGAGGTACGCGAACAATTTGATTCCCGTGGTCGAAGGTGAGGCGAGAAAGATCGTGCTCGAAGCCGAGGCTTACGCACAACAAAAGATTCTGCAAGCCACGGGTGAAACTCAGAGGTTCTTGAGTATACTGAAGGAGTACAAGAGTTCACCCAAGATCACGGAGACTCGCTTGAGGATCGAAACGCTCGAGCAGGTGCTCCCGAAAGCGAAGACAGTCATCCTTTTGGATCGGTCCCAAAGAATCTTGCTCATGAATCTGGAAAACTTGCTGGGTGGTGGTTCAAAATGATGAAGCTGACCATAATCGTGACCGTTGCCATCGTTTCGATCCTGGCAATCGTTTTCTTGGTGCTCTCTCTGTTCATTGTAGATCAAACTCAGTACGCGATAGTGCTCAGGTTCGGACAGATAAGGAAGGTCATCTCCGAACCTGGTCTATACACGCGCACGCCTTTCGTCGACAACGTCGTGAGACTGAGCAAACGTTACTACATATACGACATACCCGTTGAGAAGATCATCACGCTGGATAAGAAGACCTTGCTTGTGGATTCGTACGCGATCTGGAGGATCTACGATCCTAAGAAGTTCCTGGAATCCGTCAGGACCGTGAGCCTCGCGCTCTCAAGGATCGACGATGCGGTCTATTCTGGATTGAGAAACACACTCGCCAAACTCGAGTTCGACGACATCGTCACCGGTGAAAGACAATACCTGCTCGACATAACTGAGTTCGCGAGGAAGAACCTTGTGGAGTTCGGCATCGAGATAAGGGACGTCAGGATCAAGCACACGGACCTTCCAAACGAGAACCAGCAAGCCGTCTTCGAGAGGATGAAGTCCGAAAGACAGAGCATCGCCGCTTTGATCAGGGCGGAGGGACAGAAGGAGGCTCAAAAGATCCGCTCGGAAGCCGACAAACAGGCCACCATAATAAGGGCACAAGCGATGAGCGAGGCTGAAAGAATAAAAGGCTCTGGTGAAGCGAGTGCAACGCGCATCTACGCAGAGGCTTTCTCGAAAGATTACGAGTTCTACAAGCTTTTGAGAACGCTCGAAAGCTACAAGAACATCATTCCAAACAGTGTCGTCATCGTGGGTGAGGATCTGAGCATTCTGGAACAGATGAAATAGTGCAAAAGTTTTGAAAAAGCATCTCTTCCAGCTGAAGAGTATGTGATCCATTCGTGATCGAGAGGATGGACAGAGTTTTTGCCTGTCTTCGTATTGGATTTTAACGAACCAAGTTTCTCGTGGTGAGGGGTATCGCGTAGCGAGTGTGCATGGGGGGAACGGGGGGCATGACAGGTGTTTGGAAAGCGAGTATGGGGCACATTGACTTTGATCATCTTGTTCGTTTGCACCGCGAACGGAGCGGTGAGCGAACCTGCTTGGGAATCGTTCGTACACGTCAAAACCCACTCTTTGGCCGAGACACACATAGCCGTTTCTGACCAAGCTTTGGCTCTGCTTCTCTATTCGGGCAACGACTACACCGTCAGAGTTTATCGAGAGCCAGACGGAAAGCTTCTTTGGCAAAAGTCCCTCGGGAACGTCAACACGAGCATTTCTCCCTTTCAGATCGTGGGCCAATGGCTGTGTCTTTACGGATCTCAAGGAACAGGTCCATGGCGTACGTTCATCTTCGACCTTGAAACGGGCAAAGATCTGTACGATGTGATCGGAGCGAAGGTCTGGAGTCAAGCTCTCCAGGGACAAGGGTTGAACGAACCCATCGTAGCCAGTCATGGAAACCGAGTTGTTGTAGCCAGAATGGCAAACTTTGCTGTCTTCGACTTGAAAGAACGACGATGGTTCAAACCCGAAGTCACCCAGAATCTCTCTTTCTTGACCGTGATCGATCAATACGTGTTTGCACTGGATAGTCGGCGTAAGCCCGTGCTCTTTTCTCTGGTGGATGGAAGCGTTAGGTCTATCGATTTACCCCTCAGTACCAAAGAACTCGAATCTTTAAGAGCGGATCTTTATTCCAACTACATCGGCCCAATCTATCACTGGAAGTCTGGTTCTTTGGTGCTGCTGCCATGCTCTGATTTTCGCAATACCAAATCTTTCCTGTTGCTCACCGAGAAAGGCAAAGGCTATGTCTTCACGAT
>JAPYWY010000255.1 GCA_028276125.1 Pseudothermotoga sp. | reverse complement strand
CCACATTCTTGCCAGATCTCAAAAGAGAGTCTGTGTCATCAACGAAGATGAAATCGAATTTTTTATGTTCGAGTGCATCGAAATTTCTTGAAAGAAACATGTTCGTCGTGATAAGAATATCGAAATCGCCCTTTTGAATTCTCTCTTTCTCGCTCTTTCTGCCCGTGTAAGCGACCACACTCTTTTTCGAAAGAGATTCACAACGTTGCTTGACTTGCTTCACGAGTGCACGCGTTGGAACGAGGATGTAAGTCTTGCCCCCCAAGAAACTCGCTATGGCCGCACCGAAAGTAGTTTTACCCACACCGGTAGGCGCGACAATGGCAAAACTTTGACCCTGGAAGACGCGTCTTGCCCAAAGCCTCTGAAGCGACCACGGAGGATTAGCGACACCACCGCAGAAGAATTCGACGAAGCGTTGCTCTTTTTCCAAAAGCTCACAAACATTTGCATAGAGCTGCTTTTTCTCCAGTAGTTCGCACAGATCACCTTCCTTCGGCTCTGGAATGCACCGTTCACACGCCAAACCTTTCTCGAGTCGTTCGGCAGCGATTCGGCCACCACAGTTCGGGCAAAGCGAATCGAAAATGGCAAACCGCACCTGGCCACCCCCAGTTCAAGCTTAGATTCTAACAGAAAAAGCCCCGCGGGCGGGGCAGAGTGCCGAAAACAGAAGAGTTTCAGTGTCCCTTGCTCACCTTGGCTTCGAGCGCCCTCTTTATCGCAAAATACGCGGGCTTGGGTTTGTATTGCTGGTCAAAGATCAGCGCATGATCGTACCCGCTGAAAAAGCCAGGCACCCAGGAATACTTGTCCGTGAAACCCCAGAACTGTATGGCTTGGACCGCAGGATTCTCTAAGCAGATTTCGAAGATCTTCGCGTAGATTTCTGCCTGTCTGTCCAAGTCTTTTTGACTTGCGTTCTTGGGTATCCTCACATCCATTTCCGTGATGTAGAGCTTCAGACCGAGATCAGCGAACCTCTTCAGGTTGTTTCTGAAACTGTCATAGTTTATTCCGTTGATGTCTATGTGCATTTGAAAACCGATGCCGTCTATCGGCACACCTTTTTCTTTCAGCTCCTTGATGAGCTGGTAGGTGAAATTCGATTTGGGATTGATCGTTTCTATATTGTAGTCGTTGTATATGAGGATCGCTTCCGGATCGGCTTGTCTTGCCCACACGAATGCCTTTTCGATGTACTCGGGTCCGATGGTCTTGTACCAAATGGTTTCTCTGTAACTGCCCATGTCGCTGACCGCTTCGTTCACCACGTCCCAAATCTTCACCCTTCCTTTGAAGTGACCGACGACTGTTTTGATGTGGTCCTCAAGGACTTTCAGGAGTTCTTCTTTGGTCCACTGTCTGTTCAACCAGAACGGAAGTTGGTTGTGCCAAACGAGTGTGTGGCCGTGAACGAGCATGTTGTTTTCCAAAGCGAACTCGACATGACGCTCCGCGTAGCTGAAGTTGTACCTGTCAGGCTCTGGGTGAAGACTGTCCCACTTCATTTGGTTCTCTGGCGTGAGTATGTTGAACTCCCTCTTTGCCACTTCTGTGTACTTGTTTGAATCCGGAAGAGTCCAGAAATGGTTGATCGAAGCGTAACCGATGTAGATGCCAAGTTTCTCGGCTAACGATCTCAAAGGTTCTCCCTCCAATCCGTCCGACGCGAACAGAGTTGCTACGAGCAACAAGACAACCGCGACAAGAAGTGCCTTCATGGTGTCACCCCCATAAAGGAGTTTGAATTCCAACCAGCAGATTGTAACATTGTGTGTGCGAGGGAGACAAAGGGAGAAAGAGTGAGATATTGAACGAAAAGGAAAGATCCAGGCTAAGAATTGAAAATAGCGAGCATTCGTGGACGCAGATAGGCTGGAATGGACTTTGTAACGGATAATACTTTTCCATTATAATTTTTGCAGGAAGAAATCAAAACGGGGGGTGTACGCATGAGGAAGGTACTGTTGCTAGTAGCACTGCTCTTAGCTTGCCTGACTCTGGCACAGCTTGCAGCCAACGTGCCGAGGCACGAAACGTTCATTGCGAACCAGCTGACAGGACGTGTTGGAACACCAGGAAACTTCAACCTCTGGGCAGGCTGGCGCTGGCAAGACAGAGGTATTCAGAACCTGCTGCTTGAACCGCTCTGGTGTGTGGAGTACGCGACCGGTGAGATCATCAACGCCTTGGCGGCAGAACCACCGATCTACAACTCCGATTTCACGGAGCTCACGATCAAGTTGAGGAAGGGCGTTTACTGGAGCGATGGTGTGCCGTTCACGGCGGACGATGTGGTGTACACGATCGAACTCGTCAAGAGAGTGCCAGGTATGAGCTACAACGCGCAGATGCAGTCTGTCGCAGAAGTGAAAAAGATTGATGATTACACCGTCGTGCTGAAACTCACCGAGCCGAACTCGAGGTTCCACACTTACTTGCTGGACAGGTGGGGCGCACTCAGGATGCTACCAAAACACGTGTTCGAGAAGGTGCAAGATCCGATGACGTTCGAGTTCAACCCACCGGTCGGCACGGGGCCGTACGTGTTGAAGGCGTACGATCCAGGTGGATACTGGACTCTGTGGGAGCTCAGAGAGGACTGGCAGAGGACACCCACGGGAATGCTTTACGGTAAACCTGCACCGAAGTACGTCTTGATCCAAACGTTCGGTACTGCGGAACAGCAAGTGCTTGCGATGGCCAGACATGAGCTCGATGCGGCGGACCTGACCATGGAAGGGCTCAGGGCGGTACTACAGAGAGTCAACACCGCCAGGGCTTGGAGAAGAGACTATCCCTGGTCTGTGAACATAGACCCGTGTGTGACAGGAC
>JAPYWY010000019.1 GCA_028276125.1 Pseudothermotoga sp. | reverse complement strand
TCCACATCCTTGCCTATGCCTTCCGCACCGAGCGCCGCCTTGGTGAAGCTCGTCGCCATGGAGAAGAAATAGATCTTTCCCCTTTCCCTCGCACAGAGTATCGAGGTCATTTCGGTGTCTGGAACGTTCACGACGTTGATCACTACGTCCGCAAGTCTTTTGTTGGTGATCTGAACGAATTTTTCGTACGATGAGACGGCATCCTGTGCGTCCGAAACAAAAACTTCGTCAACGAATCCAAGCTTTCTGAGCTGTTCGATCGATCTTTCAGAGTGAACGAGCGCCACGACTCTACCCGTTGGACCTGCGTACTTCTTCGCCACGTAGCTGCACAGAACCCCAGACTTGCCACCCGCACCGATGACGAGCACCAAGTCGGAAGGTGAAACGAGCCTTGCAGTTTGAATCGGAGCTCCAGCCACGTCGAGCACGGCGAGCGCCACAGACTCAGGCATATCTTCTGGCAGGCGAGCGAACACTCCAGTTTCGAAGAGTATCGCTTCACCTTCGACGTCCACTTGATCTTTCTCCAGATACACCTTCTTTATCCTTTTCAAATTCAAAGGTGTCAGGCTCAACGAGACGAGCGTTGCGATCTTGTCTCCAACTTTCACATCGACGTTCAGATCCTTCCCTACGGCTTTCACCTTTCCTATGAGCATGCCTCCAGAACCTGTGACGGGGTTGTGCAACTTGCCACGTTGTTGAACGATCTGCATTATTTTCTCCGCGACCTTTTGCTCGTCCGCACCGACTTCGGCTTTGATCTGAGCGAACGAGGCCGCATCCACGTTGAGCCTGATCACGTCGATCAAGATCTCGTTGTCGTACAACTTGCTTGTGTCGTTGTCCAGTTTCCAAGCTGGTTGAGGCAACTTCCCCTTAGGTTCGATCACCCTGTGTCTGCCGAAAGGATCTCCTCTCACACTCATCCCTCCGAGACCAAAGCGGGGGCTGAGGCCCCCGCTCACGTTCACATACCTTCTTTCGCGAGTTCTCTCTTGATCTCGGCCTCCGCCCAGGCCAAGCCTTCTTCTATGGTCTTTTTGCCGAAGAGCACATCACTCACCATTGTGTTAACGATGGTCCTTATCTCTGCCCAAACACCGATTTGCGGATCGAACACACCGTATGGAAGTTGGATCAGCGGAATCTCGGCGGCCGGATCCTCCGCCACGTACTTCTTCCATATCGCAGTCTCGGTCGCACTCTTTCTCACAGGCAGATAGCCCGTCTTGACGGCCCAGTAAGCGGTGATCTCTGGAGAGATCAAGAACTTCATGAATTCCCAAGCCGCCTTCTTCTCTTCAGGTTTCGCTGTGCTGAACATGATCACGTCCGTCCCTGCGAACTGAACGTTCCTCGTCTTCCAGACCGGTACGGGTGCCCAGGTCCAACCGTGTTTACCCCTCGAGGCAGCGTCAACGTACGGTTTGCTCGCAACAGTTTCGATGAACATCGCTATCTTACCTTCACCGAACGGTCCATCCAGATAACCACCCTGAACGAGGGCGTACTTGTCCTTGAGATCGAGCAGGAACTGAAGCACTTCCCTCGACTCAGGACTGTTGATCGTCACTTTCCACTTGCCATCGGGACCTTTTTGAAGTATCGAGCCACCGTTGAGCGCGAGGAACACCTGGAAATGATCCACCGTGGATCTGAAGCCAAAGCCGTACTGATCGATCGTACCGTCGTTGTTGAAGTCCTCGGTCATCAGTATCGCGGCCCTCTTGAGCTCACCTATAGTTTCTGGTATCTTGAGACCGGCTAATGCGAGCGCATCGGTGTTCACATAAAGTACGTAGATGCTCTTGTTGAAAGGTACTGCGTAGATCTTATCGTCCCAAGTGCAGTTCAACCTCATCGGCTCCCAAATGTCTTCCCACTCGGCCTTGGACAGACCGATCTTCGGATCGTTGACGTAGCTGTTGAGAACTTCGACGATCCCAGAGTAGATGAGCTTCGCCGTCCAGTTGGAGTACGCTTGCGATATCGTTGGAAGTCCTCCAGCCTGAGCAGCCGCCAGAAGCTTCTGCTGCAAAGCCGCGTAGTTTCCGATGTAGACTGCCTCGACTTCGATGTCGGGACGTTGCTGGTTGAAGAAGTCTACGATCTCCTGCAACGTCTTACCGTGGCCACCACCCATTGCGTGCCAGAACGTGACTTTGACCTTTGCCATCATCAATGTGACGAGGAGCACCGTCAACAACACCACGAGAAATCTTCTCATCCACCAACACCTCCTTCAAACAACCGTTTGTAGACGTCCATCACCTTACTCCTCAGCGAAACCAGATCGAAGTTGTTCTCGATGATTATGCCTTCCTCAACGATGTCGTTTTGCGCTGAGAGTCGCCTTCGAATCTCTTCCTCACTGAAACCTCTTTCTCTCAACCTTTCAAAGATCTTTCTTTCGTCACACTTGACCGTGATGATCACGTCACACAGCTGGTTCAAACCGATCCTCCTCAGTAGCGCTGCATCCAAGACGACGATTCCCGAAGAGTCTTCGATGGATTCCATGACCCTGCGCTTGATCATTGGATGAACGACTCTTTCGAAGATCTTCAACTTTTCTTCGTCTTCGAAGACTATCTGTGCGAGTTTCTTCCTGTCGATCTCACCTTGACAAAAGATCTCTGGACCGAACAACTGTTTCAACTGATCCTTCACCGTTTCTTCTTTCAACACCTCGTGCCCGATCTTATCCACATCCACCACTTTCGCTCCGAGTTCTTTCAAAATTTCTGCCACGGTGCTCTTCCCACAGCCCATCTTTCCCGTTAAGCCAACGATCAACCTCAGAAGAGCTTTTCCCCCTTGCCGAGCAAAGGTTGAATCTGAGTGAACTCTTCTTCTGTGACCACGATCAAAGCCGGTTCTGTCCCAACTTGGTTGTAGAACTCGACGAACTTCTTTTCCACATCGGTCCCTTCATTCACAACCACGATATAGACGTTCTCACCCAGCGGGCCCTCATCGACGTGGTACAAACTCTTGGGTTTGAATATCTCGAGGATCTTCTGCGTCATTCGATCACGACCTTTTTCGATGGCTCTGGAAACTTCATTTCCTCAAAACCTTTTCGTCCCATCAGCGAGTAAGTGATCTGCTTGCCGAGTTCGACACCTGGCTGATCGTAAGGGTTGATGTTCAAGAGCTTTCCCATCAATGCGGTGGTGAACTCGTAGTACATGAAGAACTGGCCGAGCTCGTAAGCGTTGATCGAAGGGAAGATCACTCTCATGCTCGGACGATTGTTGAAGGCGAGCGACCTCTCCGTTCCAAAAAGCTCGTTCCTGAGCAAGTCTGATAGTCTCTTACTTCCAAGATAAGAGATCTCTTCGTCTTCGTGTATCGAGGGTATGAGAATGTCCCTGTCGAACCTTTGAACTTCCACGAACGTTATGGTCTTGTCGTCTGGTCCTTCGTTGTAGAGCTGAACCTGTGAATGCTGATCAACCACGCCGAGGGCCTTTATCGGTGTCAGTCCTTCGTAGACTTCCTCTCCATTGAGGGAATACTTCTTTCCCAAGCTCTCTGCCCATAGCTGTCTGAACCAGTCTGCGAGCGTGTACAGACGGTTGGAATAAGGCATCATGACAGTGATGCGCCTTCCTTTGAGCTTGTGGAGATAATGACAACTACCCATCATCGCTGCAGGGTTCTTCCACACATCCAACGCTACACATTTTGCGTACGCGTCCTTTGCACCGTCTATGAGAGCCTTGATGTCCACACCGATGGCCATCGCGGGCAACAATCCCACCGGCGAGAGAACGCTGAATCTGCCACCGAGCTCCGGCGGGATGTCGAGTGCGACGATCTTGTCTCTTTCTGCAATTCTTCTGAGCAAGCCTTTCTTCGGATCCGTTGTGAACACGATGTGTTCTGAAGGATCCAGACCTCTGACTTCCAAAAGGCCCCTGATTATCTGGTAATGCGCCAAGCACTCGGCGGTCGAGCCAGATTTGGAAACAACGTTGAAGATGGTGGTGCGTGGGTCTATTCGATCGAGCACGCTCGCCGTGTAATCTGGGTCCACGTTTTCAAGAAAGAAGATCCTCAGATAACCCCCGCGCTCAGATTTTGAAAGATAGTTCCAATCGAAAGGCTTCAACGCGTTGGCCAAAGCGGCCGCCCCGAGGCTCGAACCACCTATGCCTATCACGACGAAGTTGTCGAAATTCAAGATCCATTCGCGAAGGTCCTCGACCATCTCCATCAAGTTCCTGTCGAACAGGACCTTCACGAACGCAGGTTTTTCCCTCGCGATCTCCTCGACGAGTCGACTCATCGTCGGTTGAATCTGCAAAAACTCCTCCTCAGTTATTCCACCCTTCACGTTCGGCTCGAACATGAAACTGAAATCGAACTTGAGCATGAGAATCACTCCTCAATAGATCAGAACGGAACGCACATCGTAATCTTTCAACTTCTCGCGCGGACTGAGATAGCTCAGCTCTATGAGAAAACACATTCCCGCTACCTCACCACCCATGTTCTTCACCAGGTTGGCTATCGCCGCGGCCGTACCACCGGTTGCCAAAACGTCATCCACGATGACCACACGCTGACCTTTCTGCAGGGCGTCCGAGTGCATGTGAAGCTGGGCAGTCCCGTACTCCAAACTGTACTCGATGGAAACAGTCTTGTAAGGCAGTTTCCCCGGCTTTCTGACGGGAACGAAGCCTTTAGCAAGTTTGTAAGCGAGAGTGGCACCGAAGATGAAGCCGCGCGCCTCGGGTGAAACGATGAGATCGAACTTCACGTCCTGTACGATCTTCGTCATCTCATCGATCGCCATCTGGAAGGCTGCAGGATTCTTGAGCAGAGGGGTGACGTCTCTGAAGATGATACCCTTCGCGGGAAAATCTGGAATATCCCTGATGAAATTTCTCAGCTCCACAACGCTCACCGTCCTTTTTCAAGTCTCACAATAAGATTTTAGCAAAAAATAAGATCGCGCGGAGGACCCGCGCGATCAAACTGCTGCTGCTTTCTTGACTTTTCCTGCCTTGAGGCATTTGGCACACACCCTCATGGTCTTGATCGTTCCGTCCTCGAGTACAACTTTCACCCTCTGGATGTTCGGTCTGAACATCCTCGGTGTGTGCCTGTTCGAGTGGCTCACGTTCTTACCAGCCACGGGGCCTTTTCCACAGATCTCGCATCTCTTCGCCATGTCGCATACCCCTTTCCCGTTCAGCCGAGACAATCTTACCAGATGTGTTTGAAGTTTTCAAGAATCCATTTAGAATAGCTATAAGACAACCGAAAACTGGGAGGGAAAGAGATGATCCTTCGAGGCGAAAGAATCGTGTTGAGGCCAGTTGAAATCTTTGACATCGACAGGTTGTTGAACATCAACGATGAGGAAGTTAGACAGTACCTGTTCAGCGTTTTTCCGTTGAACAAGATCAGGGAGGAAGAATGGGTGAAGAATCTGTACACCAGCCAGAGAGACATCGTCTTCGCCATCGCTCCAGTGGAAACGAACCAACTCGTTGGAACGACAGGTTTGCACTCTATAGATTGGGTGAACAGGTGCGCGGAGTTCGGTATCGCGATAACCGATAGAAGCTACTGGAACTTGGGCCTTGGGACGGAAGCTACACAACTGACCTTGAAGTACGCCTTCGAATATCTGAACATGAACAGAGTGCAACTGAATGTGTACGAATACAACCATCGTGCGATACACGTCTACGAAAAGTGTGGCTTCGTGAGGGAAGGCACATTGCGAAAAGCGAGGTATCTCAAAGGCCAATACCACGACATCATCGTGATGGGCATACTGGCAGAGGAGTATTTTTCCCAAAGTACTTCACGCTGGATCGTTGACTGAATCGTACGTCCTCCTCGTCAATTTGAAATCCCCCGGGAAGGTGAGTATTTAGACTCACGCTCTGTGACACCGTGTCGGAATCTTCCGAGAAAGGTTTTATCACCATTTTGATTGACTTTGGTTGCGTGAACTGTGATACTCGTACATAAAAACAAAGTATTAAAAGTTAGATCCAATAAGATAACGAGAGAAAAGTGGAGATATCCTCAAAGTAATGTCAAAAAACCTCTTAGAGCTAAGATCTTCAGTGATAACAGACAAAAAAGATCAAAAACGACACTTGAAAAGTGGTAATACCACTTTTAGAATAAATGTGTGAACGGTTCTTTTCAAAATCCAAACGTAGGGGGGATGTCTGTGAGGAAGTGGTTGGTCTGTCTGGCAATTTTTCTCACACTCACGCTCATGGCTGCGACCGTTCGTGTTCTGCTCTGGGACGATGCGCTCACACAAGCTCTCAGAGAAGGCCTGCCCGAGTTCGAGAAGAAGACCGGCATCAAGGTAGAGCTTGAACTTGTACCAAGCGCCACGTTACTTCAGAAGACGTTGATCAGCGTGACTGCGGAAAGGTCGGACTACGATCTCATCGCTGTGGACGAACCGAACATACCTTTGGTTGCTCCTCTGCTGTTGTCGTTCGCACAGTGGCCTGAGACTAAATTCTATACACGACCAAGCATGGCAGACATCATGCCGTTGGCCTTGGAAGCTGGCCAGTGGAAAGGAGAGTTCAAGGGACTGCCCGTCAACGCAAACGTGTACATATGGCTGACCAGAAAAGACATCATCGAAAAGTACAAGGACGAGTTCAAGAAAGAATACGGCTATGAAATGAGAGTTCCCAAGACTCTGCAGGAACTTCTGGATATGGCAAAGTTCTTGTCGAAAAAAGGTATCTACGGTTGGGCTCCGTTCACAAAACCAACGGAAGGTGCCACCTGCGAAGCGATCTGGATGTTCGAAAGCTTCGGTACCAAGGTTCTTCAAGTCACAGACAAAGGCTACAACGTGGTCTTGGACAAGCAGAAGGCCATCGAAGCGATCAACTTCTACAAGGAGCTCTTGAAGTACGCGCCACCCGGTGCGCTGGATTATGGACACGCTGAAAGGGTTGCAGCGTTCTCAAGAGGAGAGGTCTTTTCTATGTTCAACTGGCCAGCTCTGGTTCCGGACATCGAAAATCCTGAAAAATCACTCGTTGCAGGCAACGTCGTTTACACAGAACCACCGGCTGGTCCGGTGAAAACTGCAGCTGTGAGAGGGTGCTGGATAGTGGCAATACCACTCGCTGCGAAAGAAAAAACAGCGGCTGCAGAGTTCGCTTACTGGTGGATGTCCGTGGAGACCGGCAGAAAACTGATACCGAAAGGATTGACACCTGCTAGGGAATCTCTGCTCAGAGATCCGGTTTATTCCAAGGAAAGACCGTGGTTCCTGGGTATATATCAGTCCATGCAGTACGCGATTGAAAGACCAAGGTTCGAAAGGTATCCCGAGGTTTCACAGGTCATAAGGAACAACTGGCTCGACGCGGTATCTGGAAGGGTTTCTCCTGAGGTCGCCGTAGATAGGATGGTGGAGGAGATCAATGCAGTCCTCAAGAAGTACGGTTATTGATCCAAAAAAGAGGGGGCGGTTCCTCGCCCCTTTTTCATGTTCGTTCTGCCCGCTCTGATAGTCGTTGGCGTGATCTTGGCTTATCCTGTCATTTACGCTCTGGTGATTTCGTTCACCGACAGAGAGCTTCTGTATCTGGGAAAGACGAACTTCATTGGGCTGAAACACTACAGGGAGATGCTATTGGACAGGAACTTTTGGCACTCTCTGAGGTTGCAGTTCGGTGTCATAACCATAGCGATACCGATAGAGCTCATCATAGGTCTCTTCGTGGCTATCCTTTTTAACAGGGATTTCCCGTTCTCGAAAATTTTACGCTCGCTCTTGATGCTCCCAGTTTTCGTGCTACCTGTCCTCTCGGGTTTGACCTGGCGTTTGATGCTCCAGCCCAGTTATGGTGTTTTGGCAAGTTTCTTCAACTTTATCTCGCTCGGACCAACCGCTTGGCTTGCGGACACGAGGTACGCGTACGTAGCAATACTCCTTCAGGACATCTGGCGCATGTGGCCTTTCATGTTCATGATCATCTACGCGGGTCTCTCTTCGATGCCATCGGAGTACGTCGAAGCAGCAAGGATAGATGGTGCAAACTTTTTCCAGAGGTTTTGGTACGTGCTGTTACCCTACTTGAAGCCCGTCATAGCGACCGCTTTCCTTCTCAGGATGATAGATGCACTGAGGATCTTTTCCGAAGTTTACGTGATGACCTACGGTGGTCCCTCGAACGCGACGATGCTGCTTTCTCTCTACATTCACAAACAAGCGTTCGAGTTTGGAAGACTCTCCTACGCTGCCTCTGTCGCTGTGTTTCTCTTGATAGTTGCACTCTTCATATCCTACTTCGTGGTCAAACGCGGACTGCGTGGTGAGGTAGAATGAGAAAAAGGGTGATTTCCTTCGTCGTTCTGTCGGTGGCTCTCTTGATCGTTCTGGTTGAGCTTTTTCCAATAATGGTGGTGATCGTCAACGGTTTCAAGAGGGACATAGACATCTGGAGCAAGAATCCTTTCTACTTCAAACCAACTTTGAGGAGTTACCAACTGATCTTCAGACATAGAGAATTTCCAAGATCTTTGAGAAATTCTTTCGTTGTTGCCAGTCTTTCGGCGCTCGTTTCTGTGTCGCTCGGTTCGATGGCGGCCTACGGGCTGAGCAGGTTCAACTTCAAGTTCAACGACGCTCTGATCTTCATTTTGCTCATGGTCCGAATGATACCTCAGATATCTCTTGCAGTTCCTTTCTACATGATCTTCAGATCGATCGGGTTGAACGACAACGTCTTGGGACTTTCTTTGGCGCACATAAGTTTCAACTTGCCCTATGTCGTGGCGCTGTTGTTGCCGTTCTTTTCGTCGATCCCGAAAGAATACGAAGAAGCGGCAAAAGTGGATGGATGCAAAACGTTTCAGATATTCTTGAAGATCTTTTTCCCACTCGCTTCTGCCGGGATCGTGGTCGCCGCGGTCTTCGCTTTCTTGATGTCTTGGAACGAGTTCATCTACGCTCTCGTACTGACGGGCACAAGGGCCAAGACTGCTCCGATCGTTGTCAACGCGTTCATGGGTCAGTACGCGCCTCTGTGGGGACAGTTGTCCGCCGCAGGAACGATAATGTTGCTTCCCGTGTTCGCGGTGACGTTGAGCCTTCAGAGGTACATAATAAGGGGCCTTTCGGCCGGTGGCATAAAGGGGTGAGAGAACATGCTGTTCTTCTTGGACAGTGCGAAACTTGACGAGATCGAGTACGCCATCCAAAAGTGGAAGATCGACGGTGTCACGACGAACCCCAGACATCTTGCGAATGCCAAGATGAAAGTCGAACAGTTCATCGAGAAGATCAAACCCATGGTTGAGAACACGCACATCAGCGTGAGCATCGAAGTGAATCCACACTTGAACGACGCTGAAAGCATGGTTGAAGAAGCTCAGAGGATCGCTTCGATGTGTGAAAACTTCGTCATAAAGATACCAGCAACGGAGGCTGGTTTCGAGGCGCTGAGCGTGCTCAGCAAAAAGGGAGTGAAGGTGAACGTAACGTTGGTTTTCAACGTGGTCCAAGCTTTGCAAGCTGCCAGGCTCGGCGCGTACTACATAAGTCCGTTCGTGGGTTGGAAGGAAGAACGCGGTGATTACGACGTGGATTTCATAAACAACGTTGTGAGGGCCGTGAAAAACTACGGTTTCAAGTCGAAGATTTTGATTGCCGCCGTCAGGTCCGCCAGGCATTTCACCGAAGCGGCTTTGGCGGGAGCAGACATCATAACCGCATCATTCGAGGTTTACAAGAGATCTTTTGAGAACCCTTACTCGAACCTCGGATTGGACATCTTCAAAGATTCTTGGGATCAGATGTACAAATGACAGGGGGGATGGAAGATGTTGGGATTCTTAGTTCACAGAGATGGGGACGATGTGGGCGTCGCCGTCGTCGATCTGAAAGAGGGACAAGTTGCCTACGGAAAGACACTGGAGGGGAACACAGAGTACGAAATCCAAGTTCGACAGGATATACCCTTGGGTCACAAGATAGCGCTGAGAGACATCGAGAAGGGTGAGAAAGTGAAAGAATATGGAGAGATCATAGGCATCGCGGCGAAGAAGATCTCAAAAGGTGAACACGTACACGTCCACAACATACGCAGTCTCAGGTGGGGGGTGAATTGAATGGAGAGGCAGATACTCGCCTATAGGAGAGAGAACGGCAGGGTGGGGGTTAGGAACTACGTTCTTTTGATAACTGTCGATGACATATCCAACGCCGTGGTGGAAACGGTGGAAAAGGCCGTTGCAGGAACTTTGGCCATACCACATCCTTACGGAAGACTTCAGTTCGGAAAAGATCTCGAACTCCTCTTCAAAACGCTCATAGGCACAGGCTCGAACCCAAACGTTGCGGCGGCGATCGTCGTCGGAGTTGAACCAAAGTGGACCACCATCGTCGCGGAGGGCATAGCGAAGACGAAGAAACCCGTTGAGGCCTTCTGGGTTGAAGGTAACGGACAGATAAGGACGATCGAAAAGGTCATGAGGACTGCGGTGAAGATGGTCGAAGACGCCACCAATCTGCGTCGAGAGCCAGTAGACATCAGCGAACTTATGATCAGTTTGAAGTGTGGTGAATCGGACACGACTTCGGGCCTTGGCGCGAACAAAGTGGTTGGAAGGTTCACAGAGAGGTTTTTAAGCATCGGTGGAACGGTCCTGTTCGGTGAAACAACCGAGCTGACCGGAGCGGAACACATCGTCGCGAGCAGGTTCAAAGATCAAAAGGAACGCGAAAAGTTCTTGAAGTTCTTCGAAGAGTACCAACAGTTGGTCAAGTCGCAAGGAGTCGACCTGCTCGGTTCGCAACCGACCGAAGGGAACATAGCGGGTGGTTTGAGCACCATAGAGGAAAAGGCACTCGGGAACATCCAAAAGATAGGTAACGCGATGATCGACGGTGCACTCGACTACGCCGAACCACCGAAAGGAAAAGGTCTGTACTTCATGAACACCTCTTCTGCGGCAGCCGAGGCGGTGACGCTGTTCGCCGCAGCTGGCGCCGTGATCCACCTCTTTCCAACGGGCCAGGGCAATCCCATAGGAAATCCGATCGAACCTGTGGTGAAGATCAGTGCCAACCCAAAGACTGTGATGAACATGTCCGAACACATCGACGTCGACGTGTCCGCGGTGCTGAGAGGAGAGATGGATCTCGATCAGGCTGCCGACATACTCTGGAAAAGGGTGGTCGAGACCGCGAACGGCAGGATGGTGAAGGCCGAGATACTGAACCACAGAGAGTTCGTTCTCACAAAGCTCTATCCGAGCGCGTGAAGGGAGTGATCGTTTTGAAGATGCTTGTCGCTGGAAAGTGGATCGATAGACCAAAGAAGATAGAGGTTCGATTCCCGTACGACGGTTCCGTTGTGGACACTGTACCCATTGCGGAAGAGGAAGACACCGAAACGGCTATCTCGAGCGCACTGGAAGGTGCAAAGATCATGAAGAAAACTCCCGCATGGAAAAGATCAGAGATCTTGTTCAGCACAGCTTCTCTGATCCTTCAAAACAGAGACAGGATCGCTCAGACATTGATCAACGAAGTCGGAAAAACCATGAAGGAAGCAGTGGCGGAGGTAGAGAGAACCGCGGAGATATTCAGATTAGCTTCTGAAGAGGTGAAGAGGATCCACGGAGAGACTCTGCCTTTCGACAGTGTCAAAGGTTCAGAAAAGAAGAGAGGTTATTTCGTCAGAGAACCCGTGGGCATCGTGCTGGCCATAGTACCTTTCAACGTTCCATTGGCTCTGTGCGCACACAAGGTCGCTCCAGCGATTGCCGCAGGTAACGCGATCATCGTGAAGCCAACTTCGCAAACGCCTTTGAACGCCTTGATACTCGGTGAACTCCTTCTCGAGGCTGGTATGCCACCGCAAGCCCTCAGTGTTCTGACGGGACCCGGTGGCACGGTCGGCATGAGGTTGGTGAAAGATGAAAGAATAAGACTTGTCAGCTTCACAGGGAGCGTCGAGGTGGGAAAACAGATCGCTCAAAACGCTGGATTGAAAAAACTCTCTTTGGAACTCGGTTCGAACACGCCGATGATAGTCTGTGATAGCGCGAACATAGACAGAGCGGTCGATGCGACCATCTCTGGGGGTTTTTCGATCGCTGGCCAGGTGTGCATATCCGTTCAAAGGGTTTTCGTGCACAAAAAGATATACAAAGACTTCGTTGATAGACTCGTTGAAAAGATCAAAAAGATGAAGGTCGGCGATCCGAGGAAGGAAGAGACGCAGATGGGTCCTGTGATAGACGAACAGAACGCCAAAAGGATCATAGATTGGTTCGAAGAAGCAAGACAGAAAGGCGCGAAAGTTGCAATCGGTGGAACGCGCGAGTATACCTTGGTTCAACCGACGGTACTTTTGGATGTCCCAAACTTCTGCAAGATCATGACCGACG
>JAPYWY010000254.1 GCA_028276125.1 Pseudothermotoga sp. | reverse complement strand
TGTGGCGACGATGAAGCTCTTTTGCAGATCGAAGTTCAAATGCTTCATAGCTTGGTTCATCAGTCTTTTCGCTGATTCTTTCGGATCCGCGCCGGTCTTGGACACCTGCTCGAACAGGATCTCCCCACGCTCGTTCACAACCACTATCTTCGTGCTGGTAGAACCACTGTCGATCCCCACGAAGTACGAGACCTTGAAACAAGCCCGTACTCTATCCTTCGTGCCCTCGAGGAGCGCTTCTATTCTGGTTCTGGCTTGTTCTAAAGCGTTGGTGAAATCGTTTTCGATCGTAACGAACGGGATCTTCAGTTTTCTCAACGTCTCTTCATCGAAATGGTAAAAATCACAGAACTTCGCCGTGTGCAAAACGATCGCATCCGGTCTGAATCGTTCTATCAACGACTCCAATCTCCTACTTGCGGCGAACCTTCCGCAGGGAAGTCTTCTGTTCAAGATTCTTCTCGCGATGGATTCGAAGACGTCTCGAACTGGTTCTGCCTCAAAGATCAAACCGTACGGCCCTGAACATGTCGCGTTGAGTGCGAAACCTCCTGCTTTTTCCACGATCCTCACCAATTCGTGGTTCGCCCAGGAACCGAGCAACAAAACACATTTACCGTTCCTGGCAACTGAACCTACCCACTCTTCGTTCGATAACTCTTCAAAGACCGTTTTCGCTTCGTTGAGATCTTCCTCGATGAGCCTTTCCAGATGGATCGACTTCTCAATGAACCACCTGTGCACCCTTTCAAGCTCGCTCAGAGGCACTTCTCTGTTGAAAACGGTTTTGAGAAACTCCCAGAGTTTCTTCAAATTCCTTGCGAGAGATTGTACGGCGAGCTCATCGTTGTTCACCGGTACGTGAAGGTAGAACGATACATTCTGGTTCAAGAAATCGTAGGCTCGGCGCATCGAATCGCACGAATCAATCCAGACCAAGACGTCGGTGGGCTCCACGGAGCAAGCAGCGCTCCTACAAAAAGAGCAAACGTTGGGATAAAGCTTCTGAAACTCAGCCGAGCTGGGCTCGATCCTTTTGAATGGAATTCTGAGTGCATGGAAGAACTCGAATGGTACCAGAGGACAGTTGTAAACGATCATTCGATCATCTCCAGAAAGGCTTGGACTCTCGTTTTGAACTGCTCTGACGCGCTGCTTGTGTGATCGACGCAATCTCCATCCAGAGAAAGAAAAGGAATTTTCAATTCGTCGAAGATACCCTTGACCAGCTCGATGGAACCTGAGGACTGTTTACAACCGAACTGGTTGAAGTGTATCACCCCGTTGACTCTGAAATCCTTGGCCAATTTCGCTGCGAACTCTGCCCTCCTTCTGGCATCGTTGAGCAGGGGGTTGAGCAACAGTTTTTCAGCGATGCTCTTGAAACCACGTCGCACATCTATTCTCCAATCGAGCCAGTCCCAGCAGAGTTCGCACGCCACCACCGTGTGAGGACTGTCTTTGGAGAAGATTTCGTTGAGAACGTTGTCGTAGTAGGGGCTCAGATGCATCCAGAGGAATCTCTTTGTGCTTTGGTTCGTGGTTTTGTCCAGATCCTTTTCGAGGGCTCGAACAGCTTTCAGCAAGTGCAGGTCTGGTCTGACATGGATCGTGTACAACAAATTCACATGTTGATAAAGATGCATCCTGATCGGTCTTTCACACAGCTTTGGATAGAGTTCTCTCAGCGTCTCGAAGATCTCTGACTCGATCTTCATCTGCTCTTCGAACTTCTTCCAATCGAACCTCCTGTTCAGCTGGCTCTCGAGCTGTTGAACGGCTGACTCGAGCTGACGAGAAAGGTAATCAACGTTGGCTTCGTCGAAGCTTCTTGGAACATCCAAAACAACCAGCTTCATTCCGTAAAACGAGGCGATCGTTTTGAAGATCGGTACGTTTCCATCGCACAGCATGTTCGTCACTGCCACAGCTCTCACGTTCTTCAACATGCTCAACAGGTTCAAACCCAGCCCAGCCCTGTGGAAAGAACAGGTGTTCTTCGAAACGCCGATCGATTCAGCTCGTGCGAGTGCCAAATCTTCCAAGTGCATCGCCGCCAGCATACCTGCCAGTCCCTCTGCCGAAACACATTTCAGGCCGAATCCAGCCATGATCTCACTCGGGAAGAACAGATTCACCAAAGCGACCTCTTCACCGCTGAACGCTGACGCAACGATGGAAAGCGCGGCGAGGTCAACCCAACTCGAAAAGTCATTCTTGGTCCCTGCGACGATCTTGCGCCTTGCACGTTCCAACGTTGTGCCCAGGCTGAGCAACCTTCGCGCCAAGATCGGCCTTTTTTGGAAGAGTCTGACGAGTTTACCGTACGCGATGCTCTTTTTACTCATATTCAACAGTTGAAAAGGAGGGGCTTGAACGAGACTCCGTTGGCCAGTTTTTCGACTTGAAAGATGTCGGCCACGGTCTGACCAAAATCGGCGAAGGATTCCCTGATACCGAGGTTCACGTTTCGACAGACCTTATCTCCACAGACCAAGATCGGCACTCTCTCCCGCGAATGGTCCGTGGAAGGTGTGGTCGGATCGCATCCATGATCTGCCGTTATGAAGAGCACATCGTCGTGTTCCATTGAGTCCCAGATCTCGGGCAACCTCGCATCGAACTCTTCGAGCGCCTTTGCGTACCCTTTCACGTCGTTTCTGTGTCCGTATTTCATGTCGTAATCGACCAAGTTGGTGAAGATCACGCAATCGTTTCTCCTGTTTCTCATAACCCAGATCGTCTTGTCGACCCCGTCCATGTTGTCTTCGGTTTTGAAACTCTCAGTTATGCCTCTTCCCGCGTAAAGATCGTATATCTTACCCACAGCGTACACGGCGATACCGTTGTCCGTCAAAAC
>JAPYWY010000253.1 GCA_028276125.1 Pseudothermotoga sp. | reverse complement strand
AGGCCATGGAGGAGTCTTTCAAGACAACCGTGAGTTCGTTGGTCCAAGGAGCGATGGAGAAGCGAAGCGCTTGTGGAAAGACGATGTATCGAAAGGTCTGAAAGCGCGTCATGCCTATTGAGAGGGCCGCAACGGTCTGGCCCTTGCCCACGGAAAGGATTGCCCCACGAAAGATTTGGGACTGATAGGCAGAACTCCTCAACCCCAGTCCCAGAACGCAGGCCACGAAAGGATCGAGCCTCACACCAACTTCAGCTAAACCGTAAAAGATGAGCATCAAGAGGACCAACAATGGGATACTCCTGAAGGTCTTTTCATATATGGAACAAACGAGGCGCGGTACACGCGCCCCATAGACCTGAAAGAAGCTCACCGGGATGGCTATGACGAGCCCGAGCGCCAACCCCGCCAACGTCAGCTGGATCGTCACCAACGTACCCTTCAGGAGTATCGGTAAAGACTCGACGATCAATATCAAGCTGTCTATCCCTTAACCCCCCACGCACTCCTCAAAAGTATTTGTCGATCAACTCGTTGATCTTGCCCGTTTCGATCAGAGTTTTCAAAGCTTGATTGATCTTGTCCAAAAGCTCCTTGTTACCCTTTCTGACGGCTATACCGTACTGTTCTCCCGTTACAATGATGCCCACGACCTTCACAGGCTTCGTCGCGGCGAATCTGTTCGCAACCGGTGAATCCAAAACTATCGCGTCGATGTTGCCGTTCAAAAGATCGCTGAGAGCAAGAATGAAGGTGTCGTACCTCTTCAAGTTTCGCTCAGGTAAAAGTCCTTTCTGGACCAAGTTCTCCGTGCACCACAGATCACCCGTCGTACCTGTTTGAACACCTATTCTGTACTTTCCAAACAGCACTGTGATCGTGAAATCCGAATCTGCCTTCACGATTATGCTCTGATCTGCAGACCAGTAAGGCATCGAGAAATCCACGACCTTTTTCCTTTCTTCCGTTATCGTCATTGCCGCGGCAGCAACATCGATTTGGCCTGCCCTCAGAGCTGGTATGAGTGAATCAAAGCTCATGTCCACGAACTTCAGTTCGAAGCCTGCGATCTTGGCTATCTCGCGCATGAGGTCCATATCGAAGCCGACGAACTGTCCGTTCTCGATGTACTCGAAGGGTGGAAAGTCTGCACTCGTTCCCACGGTGACGGTTCTGGCGAAGAGTACGAACGAAATCAGAAGAAGCACACTTAGAAACACCTTCACTTGTTTCACGCTCTCACCTCTCCTTCATCTGTTAACCAAATTATATCACCACGTCCATCACGAAGGTCAACCACGCTCGTGCAAACGTTACAAGAACTGAGATCTTCGCAGAACATCTTTTTCATCACGCTGAATTCAGTATAAACGGGGGAACCTCACGAAGGAAACAAAGATGTTTCTTTCAGCCGCTTTGGCCACCAGAAATCTTTGATCTTTCAACCTCCTGCAACGAGTGACGCAAAATCGTTCCACAGCTTTTTCAGACTCTCTTCTATGAAAATCTTCGTCTCCTCGATCACGCGTTCACCCCTTCGAATGCGTTCTCGCAGTTTTTCAAGCATCTCTTCGATACTTTTTTCACCCGGCCCACCCATCACCTGCCTGACTCGCACAAAGTTCTCCACCGAAAGCACCTCAGCGACCTTCGAGGGGCTCATTGTGAATCTCTTCCCCGTGAGCCTTTCAAAATTCTCCACCAATGAACCGTACCGCATGCCACTCTTGATGTACTCGGAGACTATCTGGTGCGCCTGGCGAAAACTGATTCGAAACTCTCTCACGAGATGATCGGCGAGTTCCGTCGCTGTGGAACCTGTGGAGAGTGAGAGTTCTTTGACTCTGTCTTCGTTCACGGTCATCTTCTCGATGATCTCCTTCGTCAGTTTCAAGGCTTGCTTCAAGACCTCGGCTCCATCCAAAAACTTGAACAAGACAAAATCTCCGTTCTCGTTAACGTCCTGGTACGGCGTGTTGAGAAAAGCAACCTCCACGGCATTGAAGAATCCAAAAGAAACACTCGATCTTATCCTCAAATGTTCAAGGATAACAGGATTCCTCTTCTGTGGCATTATACTGCTGATCTGTACCAGTTCGTCAGGAAAGCTGAAGATACCAACCTCACAGGAAGCTTTATGAAGAACGTCTTGAGCGAACCTCGACAGATCGATCGCAAGAACTTTGAGTGGATCAAGAGCCATGTTGATCCAGTTCGATGTGACAATCGCCCTGTAGGAATTTTCGACAGGCTCGAAGAAACCGAGATAATCACTCACGATCTCTCTGTCGATTCTGAAACCTGTCGTCGTTATGGCGGCAGATCCCATGGGACAGAGGTTCACAACACGTGTGGCCAAGATCAATCCTTCCAGAACCTCCAGAGAATCGAAGGCCAGAGAGAGCAAATAATGTGCTAAGGTCGAAGGTTGGGCGGGTTGACCATGCGTGTACATGAGCAGGAATGTTCGAACGTTTTGTTCGGCCTTTTTTGATAGCCTTTCCACCAGATCGATCAATTCAGCCGCGATCTCCAGGAGCTTTTCGCGAACGCACATTCTGAAAATGGTTGCATCTATGTCGTTCCTGCTGCGCGCAGTGTGGAGGAAACCAGCCTTTTCAATACCTATCTTCTGCGATAACTTTCGCTCAATCAGAAAAACGAGGTCCTCTACGCCATCTGGTAATTTCTCATCGATCTTTTCATTTTCGAGCTCTGAAAGCGCCTGTGCAATCTCTACGACAAGCGATTTCGGTAGAATCTCAGTTTTCGCCAGCATGAGCAGGTGAGCCTCGTTGATTCGAAAGTAATGGTTCAAGAGCTTCTTCCAGTTTTCGAAAGAGCTGTCCAGGACCGTTTCTTTGTAAACTCTCGAAA
>JAPYWY010000251.1 GCA_028276125.1 Pseudothermotoga sp. | reverse complement strand
TAGAACTCCTCTTCCCAAAAGAGCTTTGGACGAACCTTGAAGAGTCTCTCACAGGCTCTGACTCCAAAGATTATCTGTTGGACGTTGCTCTCTTCGTCTATGAGTTGTGGATATGGCTGAGTGTAGGTGCCTGCCGCTATTTCGATCTTTCCTTGTCGAACGGCTTCTTTCAATCTTTCGAACGTCTCTGGATGTTTGAAGGCCAAATATTCATAGCCGATAGCGTCGAAGTTGATGGCGCCTTTCAAACCCTTTTGCACAAGTTTCAACATGTCTTTTGTTGAATTTTCCAGAGTCCCAGTTCCCCACATCCATTCCATGTCGATCCAGTGCATGTGGTTGCCAAAGGTGTAGAAGATCTTTTTCTTCATGCAGGATCCCTCAAATCTTTCTGAAGGTGATCTTCAAACTCTTCGTTCCAGCCGTTTCAGCTCTGTACAGAAAATCGTCCAATCTCGAGACCGCCAAAAAATCTGGCTCCGTTCTCACGGTGAAGCCTTCGGGGCAGAAAAAGTAAATCACGCTGTCGTTGGCGTTCTCCCACTCGAGCTGGAACAAATTCTCGTCCTTGACATCGCTCAAAATGGTTGCCCTCGGATCGGAGAGACCGAACTTCAAATTCGTATACTCCAAAGCGTAGTCAATACCTTGCAAGTTGTAGCTGACTGAGAATTCGTCTTCGAGGACGAATTCGAACGGAGTCTGTGCAACGATTTCCCCAAATGGTGGTCTTTTCGGTTCGAAAGTCACCTTGATCGGTTTTCGCGAGAAATTCTTGAAACGGTACTCAAAGTTCTTACCTCTTCTCGCGAACTCGATCCTCAGCACACTGTCCGAGACCTTAAGATTGTCGATGACGAACCTGTCCCAGTGTATGGGTACTCTCGGTCTGAAGCGCAGAGTCTTTTCGAACGCATCGACCTCTAAACCGAATATTCCCTCCAAAACGGACCAAAGAATAGGACCAACGGAGAAGAGTTGATGGGGAACTGCGGTGATGACAGGAGCGAAAACGTCTCCAGAGAAGAGTTCGGACAGGTGAGTGGAGTTCTCCTCCGAAAATGCTTTCACTGCAGCTTTCACGATCTGCCATCCCTCGACATCATAACCTGTTTCGTAAGCAGCTTTGGCAACGAACCCGTTTATGAAGTACCAAACACTACCGAGGTTGTAGTTTATCGGATCGTAATGCTCACATACTTCTATGGATCTGGCACCCCATCTCGTCATGACGTTGCTTCTCAACATCTTTCGCATGGATCGCTTTGATCTGTCTGGATCGAGCACACCGAAAGAGATTGGAAATGCAGGCCAGGGGGTCAGATAAGGGAAGAGTTGATCCGAAGCGTTGATGGAAAGAAAATACGAGCCTTTGACCTCGTTCCAGAAGAATTTCTCGATGGAGGTTTCAACCTTTTCAATCTTTTCTCTCAGCTCACGGCAGACCTCTTCCTCCCCCATTGTTTCGAAGACTCTTTCCAACTTCTTCATGGCGGCCAGATAGATGCCACTCGTGTAAATCTCGTACTTTGATCTCCTGAAGTCACTGATTTCCAATGCTCCAAGACCGGCTCTGTAGTTGACTATCAAACCAGTCTCATCGCACATCGAGTCGTAGAATCTCAGAGCCTTCAAGATTTTTTCTCTGTACTCTTCGAAGAATGCGGTATCAGCCGTCCGCAGAATGTAGTTCGCGCACGCGAGCAAGAACCATGCAGTCGTGTCCGCATGCAAAAAGGCAAAACCTTTGTATTTGTTGAACCAATCGATGAAACCGTGAGATTGAGATATCTCGTGTGGGATCCTACCTTCCTCGTTCTGGAAAGCGAAATAGAAAGCAAGACTCTTTTTCACCGTCTCCAAATCGTTGAATCCGCACATCGAAAGCGAGTTTATGGATGCATCACCCGCGAAGAACCATGCGAAGCCAGCTCTGGTGGATTTGCCCGAGGGACCGACACCAGCGATCAAGCCTTCACCGAGGTTCGGATTCTTGATCAGTCCCTTCAACATCGATAACTTGCCCCATTCGAAGAATTCGTTCAGTTCTTCGTCCGGTGTCTCGATCGTTAAAGTGTTCGACGAATAGTTTCTGTAGTGTTCGCTGGATTTTTTAACCTCGCGATCCAGATCTTCTTCGATCTTCAACAACTCTTGGCAAGCCTTCTTGCCCATCGCACCGCCGACGATGCTCACCACGAAGTGATTCACACCTCGGGGAACATGCAGTTTGAATGTGTGCAGATTGTCAGAAAACGCGTGATCGCCTTCTTTTGAGTACTTGATGGCTCCAACCGATCGAACGATCGCCGAAAAACTGTCGGTGGGTTCAGAGATCAAAAATCCGTTCAAGGAATCGGACCAATGACAATACTGACCACCAATCGCGCCGGGCCACATGAGGTTCAGCTCAGGCCTGAAGGAAAAGATCATCTCCAAATCTGTGGAAGCGTTGACATCGTAGATCAGAAAACAACCTGGAAAATCTATCGGGGCGAACGCTCTTTCTTCGAGCTCAAAAAGGGGGTGTGCGTAGGAAATCTTCACTATCTCGGGTCTGAAGACGATCTCGTTTGTGAAAAGGGTCAAATCGTGCATGTCCATGGTTTTGGGAATCCAGACGCTCGCCTTGAGATTGGCGATCAGCTTGACGGGCCAGCTCCAAACTTCCCAGCCCTGTCCGAAGAAACCCATCATGCAGGAACGCTTACCGATGCTCTCCAAATACAGCCTCTGTCTCGTCTTGAGGGTTTTTTTCATCCTTCTTTCACCTCGTGGGTTCGAACGTAGTTTTTTACATCCTCAACATCGAGCTCTATGATTCTCTCGTAGGCTTGCAACGCCCTCGGAAGATCTCTGCTCAGTATCGCTTCACACAGTTCCCTGTGATAAGGTAAACCTCTATCACCGAAGTCCGTCAGGCCGAGCGGTGAGCGC
>JAPYWY010000250.1 GCA_028276125.1 Pseudothermotoga sp. | reverse complement strand
TGGATCGTTGTGCCCAACCGCGCGATCACGTTCATTGGATTGTTTATCGCCTCACCTGTTATCGTGAGTGCCCTCTCGATCAACGGCTTTCTGTCAACTACCGCTCGCTTTATCGCGATGACAGTTTGAACGTTCTGAACGACGACTCCAACGTCCATTGGTAGTCCTCCGACTGGAACCTTTCTGTTCGTGATCGCGTAAATCAGTTGTTTTTCGGCACCCTGCGGGTACTTGGTCTTCAAAAGAACCACTTCTATCGAGCCATCGCTGCAGACTTTTTTGAGATGCTCGTACGCATCCATCTTGTTCGATTCAACGCCTATGTAAGCCTTCTTTGCGCCGAGAATCTTCATCACGATCTTCACACCGAGCACGAGGTCCTCTGCTTGCTCGAGCATGAGTCTGTGATCCACCGTCAGATAAGGCTCGCACTCGGCACCGTTCACAATGAAAGTGTCTATATTCTTACCCGCGGGTGGGTTCAGCTTGATGTGCGTCGGGAACATGGCACCACCGAGTCCCACGATGCCAGCCTTCTTGATGACTTCCAAGAGTTGCTCTTTGCTCAAGCTCTCCCAGTCTGGATGTTCGAGCAGTTGCCATTCGTCCTCGTTCGTTCTCTCGATCACGACGACTTCCATGGGTCTGCCTTGAACCGGGTGATAGAGCTTGTCTATCTTCTTCACCACGCCGGTCAGTGGTGAATGCAAATACGCTGAAACGAAACCTCCAGGCTCACCTATGACTTGTCCCGTCTTGACGGTGTCGCCTTCCTTCACGACGGGTTTGGCAGGGGCTCCAGCGTGGTTCGACAGGAAAACGTACACGAACTGCGGTGGGTCCATCCTGATCAAGGTTTTATCCTTTGCCAGTTCTTTCCTTTCCGGTGGGTGAGTTCCACCCTTGAAGGTTAGAAGCTTCATCCTATCACCTCCAGAGAGTTCAACGCCTTTTCAGAATGAACGTTGTAGAGTGGCCCAGAAGGATTCTCGTTGTAGTAAGGCCTTGTACAACTGGGACAACCACTCGTCAGGAAGGCTCTTTGAAATTCTTTCGGCAGGCTTTTGAAATTTTTGATCGAATCGTTCTCGAATTCGACGAGTTCTTCGAGTCCCTCGTAGATCAAGAATCGCGCCAGCTGAATCTTTCTGTACCTTTCGAGTGGTGGCCTTGGATGTTTCTCCAAAGGGGTGCCCCTCAAGGGCGTGAAGGCGAACAACGCCGTTTCCACACCAATGTTCCTCAACCATACCATCGTTTCGAACAGTTCTCTATCGCTCTCACCGAGACCCACGATCAGATGCGTCGTCACCTTCTTGGGATGGAGCGCGGCAATTTCCTCTATGAAACTCTTCAGTTGATTCAAGTTCCCGCCTCTGTATTTTCTGAAAAGTTCCTCGTCCACCACATCTATCGCCGTTCCAATTCTGTCCACACCGAGCGCGAACAACTGTTCAACGAATTCCAAATTCGTTGTGCGAACTGACACCGAGATCGCTCTCTTCACAACATTCAACCGTTCGACGAGCTCGAGCAGATCTTCTTCGAAACCACGGTAGGAAACGACTTGGACGCATATTCTTTCGAAATCGCTTCGACTGAGTTTCTCGAGAAAGGTGGAAACGTCTTCCACTTCGGGCCAGAGGACCCTGCTGAGGGAGGAGAACTTTCTGACGGTCGAAGCGTGTGTGCAGTAACCACAGTTGAATTGGCACACACCATCGAGCATCAGATACGCCGTTTTGAGCTGCTCCACTGGTCCTTTCCTCAGCCCAAGCTTGTACAACGTGCCAGCCGAAGATCTCAGCTTCAACGTTTCTCACCTTCAAATTGGTAACCAAAAAGTCGACCTTCGATCTTCAACACAATCTTACCATCGTGGTCAACCAATTCAAAACCGTTGAGCTTTGGAAAGACTTCACAATCCATCAAACGTCTCACCAACGCGTTCACAACGGTTCTCGCTGCCAGGTCCGAGAGGTACATGTTCTTGACGATCGTTCTTTGGTTCTCGGTCCAGAAAAAGACGATCGCTGTCACCACACTTATGATGCACATTCCCACAAGAGCGTCGAGCAACAAAAAGCCCCTTCTGAGCTTCATAACGTGAAGAAGTAAGATGCGATCAGCAAGATTCCGATGATCAACAACGTTATCAGGAAGGCGATCAAAAAATCGCCACTACCAACCTTAGTGACCGGGCTCACTCTGGTTTCAACGCGTTCAACTTGCTTCGGCTTTTCGGAATTCAACATCTCGTTCAACTTCTTTTCCCAGTTCTGCTGACCGCTCGCCATGGAAGAAACCTTCTCTTGAAATCTCGAGTAATCCGCCATGACCTTGACAGACTTAGGCACCAAACCTTTTCCAACCAATCCTTCCCCCAGATCCACCTTCACCAGGTAATACTCACCTTTCTTACCCTTCACCAACTCTTTCCCAATGAGCGTACCGGAGATGGGAACGACGTTCCTCGTCTCAGAGAAGTGTTTCGGATACAGCTGCTTCAATTTCTCAAGCTTGTCTTTGTTCCTCACGCTCAAGATCAAAAAGAAGATCATGTCACCCAGGTCGAACTCCGACAGGGGCTTACCCATCACTGGATCCACCAGAGGAAAGATCTCCGGATGGTCCACCAGGTCCGCCCGTGTCATGACTTCTCCGAGCCCCTCGGCCTCGAAGTCTTCCCAGAACTGCATGTAACTTTCGGCGGAGATGTCCTCGTAACTCAGCTGTTTGCACGCGACGTCCACTTCGATCTTCGGTGCCCATTCTTTGAACAGCTCTTGAACTATGTACATGACGAGTTCTTCATCGTTGTCTCTCACGGCGGCGGTGAGCTCCGCACCGAGCAGCTGGGGACCTCTCCTGTTGATGGTGCTTCTGAGATAGTTCATGATCTCCCTGGACATGTCGTCGGTCTCAGGGTACTGAGAGAAGAATCTGTT
>JAPYWY010000248.1 GCA_028276125.1 Pseudothermotoga sp. | reverse complement strand
ACTTTTGATTCTTGTGCCTAAGGTGTGCACACGTTTTTGGAAGATCTATAACGTGATTTTGAAAAAATCGGCAGTTCCTTACCGATACCTTTCAAGGGGAAAAGGTTGGGTTCAGGGTTCTATCAAACATGTAAGCGTGATATGGGCCCGACGCTTCAATTCATGTCTCTGTATTGAAACATGGCTTTAGAACAAGGTACAGTATAATCATCGTATGAAACAACAAAAGTTTGCCCTGTTCTCAAGTGAATTCTTGGCTTATGCGTTGCTTGCTTGCATGACTCTGTTGAGTCAGTATTTTGTTTACATCGGCCTTTCTCCTTCTTTTGTTGGAATCTTGATGGCTCTACCCTCTCTCAATGCTCTTTGGGCGAACCAGTTCTACTTTTTGCTGGCATACAAGTTCGGTCTGAAGAGAGTGGTTCTTTACTCCGCAACGGTTGGGATCGTTTCTATGTGGATCCTGTTTGCGTCAAAGAGAGTTTTCATGATATTCTTTTTTTGTTTCTTGCTCATGCTCTCGCAGGGCGGTCTGGTACCTCTGCTGGAATCCTCTCTGGTGGAACTTGCAAGTCGAACCAAGCTTTCTTATGGCAGGATAAGGCTCTTCGGTACCTTCGGTTACGCCGTCGCATCTTACTTGGTGGCCAACCTGGTGAATGAAGGCTTCGTAGCGCTGTTCATAGTTTATTCGGTGCTCTTTTTCTTGATAGCATCAGTTCTGCGGAGGAGCAAGCTCGAGATGGATTTTCATCAAAAGCCATCGCTACGAGTGATTGACAAAAGATTCTCTGTGCTTTTCGCCATCGTCACCGTTGCGGTCGGATTCAATTTGTTCAACAGCGTCTTTCTGCCGGTGCTCGTCAAATCCAAGAACTTTCACGCAGCGAGTGTCGGGCTGAGTTTCACATTGATGGCGCTGAGCGAGACACCTTTTCTGCTCTTCGCCGAGCGCATAGTGAAGAGGTTTGGAAGTTTCAGGTTGCTATCGAGTGCCATCTTCGTCGTGGGCTTGAGGCTGGTGATCGCGTCGTTTGCGACCACGGAAACGCAGTTGTTACTGATCCAGCTCCTCCACGGTTGGACTTACATCGTGATCTACTACGCCACGCTGTTCTTGATGAGACAGAAACTTTCTGCGCACGTTCTGGAGGCTACACAGATACTCTTCTGGATCTCTCTGCAGGGTATAGGCCCGCTTTTGGGTTCCACCGTTGGGGGTGTTGTTGTAGAGAAGGTAGGAGCAGAACTTGCGTATCTCACGTTTGGTATCATCGCGATGTCTCTCGTGATCTTTTCCTGGGCTGTTGAAAAAATCTGGTTCAGAAGGGGTGAAGGAACTTGAAGCAGTTCGTTCATGAGCTCAAGGGCATGATGAAACTTCCAAAGCTGGATTCCTTCGGTAAAATGCTCTGCGTACAACCTCATCCAGACGACGCGGACATCTCCATGGGTGCGACGATCGCGAAACTTTCACAGAAAGGGATCAGGATCTACTATGTCACTGTGACCGATGGTTCGGCGGGAACGCGTGACGAATCTTTGGTCGGAAAGAGACTGGCCGAGATCAGAAAAAGGGAACAGGAAAAGGCAGCGGAGATCTTGGGTGTTCACGAGTTGTTGTGGCTGGAATTTGAAGATCTCGGCGATTACTCCATCGAACAAGTGCGCGAGAAGTTAATACAGATCATCAGAAAAATCGAACCAGAAATCGTGTTCACCGTCGATCCCTTTGCACCTTACGAAGTTCATCCAGACCATCTGAAATGTGGCATGTCCACGGCACAGGCTGTGAGCCTCTACAGGCTACCGAAACTTGTTCCCGGCACAACGAATCACAACGTTGCAGCGATTGGATTTTTCAACACGGCGTTTCCAAACACTTTCTATCCGATCGAGCAGGAACATCTGAACAAGAAGTTTCAAGCGATCTCGCAGCACAGGAGCCAGTTCGATGAAACTTCGTTGCAGACGCTGTTCTTCTATCTGACCGAAAAGAGCAGAGCTTACTCACCCATGGAGGGCCAACTGGTCGAACCGTTCAAGGTTCTTCCACCCATGGCACTGCACGTGGTCAGCGAAGCGTACATGCTTTGAACTTTTTCAGGATCTGCCCGTCAAGAAAGATGGTGTATAATACGTGTGCTGGGGGCGAACGGTTTCGACGGGTGTGAGATCCCCCAGGAAGCGAGCCGAGGTCTCCACCTCCTCGTAAAAAAGGTGGAACTAAAAAGAAGTGCCAACTACGAAATGGCTCTCGCTGCCTAATAGAGAATAGGCAGCCGTCCCACGCGAGGTCTGACCGGTGCCCGCGGAAGGGGCGTCAGATAACCGGTCAACCGCTGAAAGTGCGCCCCGACTTTCAGCGGTTTAACAGGGGCTGTGGCTTGCAAGGGCCTGCCTGTGGGCTCTTGAGGGCCGAGAACTAAACACAGGCTGCGCTCGGAGAAGCCTGGGGGTGCTCACATTCGGACGGGGGTTCGATTCCCCCCGCCTCCACCAGTCTTCACTCGTACCTCAGCGCTTCCACCGGATCCAGTTTGGAAGCCCTCATCGCGGGCCAGACTCCGAAGAACAAGCCCACCATCACAGAGACGGACACCGCTATGAGAACAACCGTGGGTGTCACTGCTGTTTGAATCGATCCTACGCTTGCTATGATCCTGGATAGTCCAAAACCTGCCGCGATGCCGAGCAGTCCCGCCACGAAGGTGAGCACGATAGATTCGAGCAGGAACTGGAGCAGAATGTGTCTTCTACTGGCTCCGATGGCTTTTCTGACACCTATCTCTCTGGTCCTTTCCGTGACCGTGACGAGCATTATGTTCATGATGCCTATACCGCCGACCAGCAGAGAAATGCCAGCAATGCTACCGAGCATGAAGCTGAGCATGGCCATGGTTTGATTGATCGTCTCGAGCAGTGCGTCCTGACTGACTATACGATACCTATCTTCGTTT
>JAPYWY010000246.1 GCA_028276125.1 Pseudothermotoga sp. | reverse complement strand
GGTTTGCCTTTTCGGCAGTGCTCGGTCTCGGTGCGCTCATCTCTATGTTGAGCGCTCGAAGTTTGGACAAGCGTGTGTCCCGCTTCGAAGAAGAGATGTTGAAATGCCAGTTGGAGTTGCGAATGATTGAGAAGAAAAGGGCGACGACCGTGCAAAAGTTTCTTGAATCGTTTGGGGTAAAGGATGCCACACAGTTGAGGCAGATCTACGAAGAATACAGAGATTGGTCGAAAGAGAAAGAAAGATTCGAGCGCATGAAATCAGAACTGCAAAGAGAGGTTGAAGATCTACTGAGAGAACTCAGACAGCACGGGGCGCAGGAGTTTTCCGACGTTCCCACCGTGATACTGCGACTCGAAGAAAAGGTTTCGCTCTTCGACGAAAAAACCCTCAAGATCGCACAACTGAGAGAAACGATCGAGCATCTTAGGAGCGAATTGAACGCTCTGGATCGGGAAAGACAACTGAGGGAGATCGAATTCGAGCGGCTGCTGCACAGTTTTGGCTTGGAGAGTTACGACGAAGCGCAGGAGGCACATGAGCGGTACCATCGTGTCGAAAATTTGACGGCTGAGAAGGAGAAGCTCGAACGTGTGAAGAACTGTTTGGAGAAGCTTGACTTGGAGTGTCTGTCGAAGCAATACGCAGCCTTGTCGAACTTGTTGGGCGAGAAAACCAAACTCGAAAGCCTTCTGAAGAAAGTTGATGGAGACCTTTTTGATCTGCAATCCCAACTCGCCGAACTGGAAAAACACATTGACGACGAGTCGATACTTCAAAGAACGGTGGAACTGTTGAGGGAACGATCCTTGATTGAGCTTCTAATTTCCACGCTGAACATGAAGCTGGAAAGATTGCCTTCTTTCTCACAGTTTTTGAGCTCTGAGCTTGAGAACCTCACAGGTTCCTACGTGAAGAGTTTCGCGAACCTCTTTGTGGGTACTTTCAGGAGGTTTTCAAAACTGGCCAACAATGTCATCGTGGACAGAGATCTTTCCGTGAAGATCGCGGTGGGCACCGATCTGCAAAGAACAGAAAGTGTACTGAGCAGGGCCACGCTCGATCAGATGGTTCTTTGTTACAAGCTCGCCCTACACGATATCCTCGAACTCTCCGAACCGCTCCCTCTAATCGTTGACAACTTCATGATAAGGTTCGACGAGGAGCGTCTGAGGACCGTCGCTGAGCTCTTGCAGGAGCTTTCCCAAAGGCGCCAAGTGGTACTTCTGACGAGCGACAGACAGCTGGTGGATTTCTTGAAGGTACAACCTGTGGCCTATCTGTCGTGATCTAAAGGATCATGAGCCTGTCCTTCCCCGACATCTTGGCAATTTGGAGCGCTTGAATCGCCACCTTGATGAGTTCTTGCGTGGTTCGCCCGTGCTCGGGGAACATTGCGATACCGGCGCTCAAAGATACTCTCACGTTGAACTCGATCCTGCGCACTTCCCCGAGCAACCTGTCGGTGATCTCTATGGCCTTGGACTTGGTGACGTTCCTCAAGAGCAACGCGAACTCTTCTCCCCCAAACCTCGCCGCAACGTCGGTCTTTCTCGTTCTGTTGCGAAGGATGTCGGAGATCTTTTCCAGCAGTTGATCGCCAGCTTCGTGCCCGAAACGCGCGTTTATGCTTGAGAGATCGTCCACGTCGAGTATCACGACCGCGAAACGATTCCCCTTGTCAATCTCAGCTTCCAACACGCCGAGAAAGGCTGAGTGTGTCAACAAGAGCGTGTGCGGATCGTAAGAAACTCTCGCGACGACATCGTGGTACAACTGTGATCGTTCCAGGAGTTTGTACGCTTGATCGGCCACCAGTTCCATTATTTGTATGTCTTCGACTCTCGGTCTCTTTCCGCTCTGCGGTGCATCCACCGAGATGTAACCTACCATTTCATTCATCGGGCTGCGTATGGGAACGATCAACATGTCGTTCGGTCGCCACGCGTCGGGCTCGTCCTCCATCGGTCCATTCAACAGGGTCGCAACGTATTCTGCGGGTAGATCGAGCGCACCTTCGGGTATGAAATAGGAGTTGCTTACTTTGAAACGTTCTTGGGTGAACCGAAGCACATATTCGATCGGTGGCGGGTTCTGTTTCAATCTCTTGAATTCCTCCTCACCGATGCCGTGCTGCGCCACACGCTGGATCACGCCGAGGTCCCTGTTCAACACGCTTATCAACACGTACTTGAAACCAATCAAGCTACTGATCACTTCAGCGAGTTTGTTCAAACTCTCATAGATGGAAGAACTCTGCGATGTGCTGTCCACCATCTCCACAAGTTTTGCAAGTTTCTTTCTGAAATCTTTGTAATTGGATTCGAATTTGGACAGTTCTCTTGTCTTCATCTTGTAGTCAAGCAACCACCTGTACACGACGAAGTTCAGTGCGAAGACGATCAAGATCCACCAACTTCGCCCGTATTGACCGATGATGTGGAGGCATGCCAAGGATGGGACGAAAATGGCGTCTTCGACGAAGAACCACTTGTACTTGTCGCGTTGGGACAAGAACATCAACAAGAAGGGAAGAAAGCTTAACAGAAGAGATTTCCACACAGGATTCGTTGTTCGAACGAAGAACACGACGGCCAACGCATAAACACAGTAATACTTGAGAAAATCGCTCAACCTCTTTCTGAAAGCGGTTTTCTCCGCTCGCATCGATGCACCGAGAGCAACGATCAGAGGAACGAGGCTCTCAGATCCAAACAGCGTGTGGGGTAAAGCGACGAACAAACCGATTGAAGCCGTTCTGAGGTCTCTGCTCAAGTTGAAGATCGCGAGGCTGTACAACAGAAAAGCGAGATCGAGCCGAACGAACTTGAACGGCCTTAGAAAGTACGTCAAAAGTACCGCCGAAGCGATCAAAAGAAGTGATCTCTTCAACCCTTCCACTCCTTCATGTCCAACGTGGAAAAGTCGAAGGGGAACTCCACCCAGTTGCCCTCCAAGGACGATTTGTATATTG
>JAPYWY010000015.1 GCA_028276125.1 Pseudothermotoga sp. | reverse complement strand
TAATTCGACGAACTTCCTCGCCAAGTATGGATCGAACTGAGTGCCACTGCAGCGTTCGATCTCGGCGATGGCCTCCTTCAAAGTCATGCTTTTCCTGTAAGGCCTGTCTGTGGTCATGGCATCGAAGGCATCGACGACGGTCAAAATCCTCGACTCGAACGGTATGTTTTCGCCAGGCAATCCATCAGGATAACCTCTGCCGTCGTAACGTTCGTGATGATGCCTCGCGATCCGAGCTATGTCTTCCAAACCCGCTTCGCTCAGCAATTCGAAGCTCTTGAGCGGATGTATCTTGACCAGTTCGTACTCTTCAGGCGAGAGGAACCCGTTCTTGTTCAGGATGTGCTGTGGCACGAAGATCTTTCCAACGTCGTGCACCATCCCCGCCCAGAACAACCGTCTGATGGAGTTTCGATCAAGTCCGAGCTTTTCTGCAAAGAGTGTGGCATAGTGTGCGACGTTCTCGGAGTGCCCTCTTGTGTAGTAGTCGTAGTACTCGAGCGCCTTGACGACGACGCTCAAAAGCCTCCTTTGGAACAATCCCTGTTCTCTCACATAGCTTCTCAAAGAAAGCAGTGTGGCCAAGAAGAGTGCGAACTTGTCGATGTACTGCTTTTCAATCGGGCTCAAACCCTCAGCTCTGTACAACAACACACCGTATGTGACGTCTTGAGAACGTATCGGAACGAATTCGATTCCGGTCAGATCTTTTTCACCGCAAACTTCGCCAACGATTTTCAAAAGTTCACCGTGGCTCTGCGTCGAACCAAAGTCGTAAGACACGTTGATTCTTTGGATCATGGTCTGTCCATTGATCGCTATACAGGTGAGCATCATACCAGATTGACTCGACCTCAGAAAGACGCCAGCGAAGTCTCGATTCGACAAGTATCTTTTGAAAACCGCCAAGATTTCCAAAAGGAACTCCTTTTCTTGCAAAGCTTCGTAAGTCAGCTTGTTCGTCAAATCCAGAACGTCCTGAAAAGCTCTCTGAAAACGTTCGGCTTGTTCCGTCTTTTCCTCGAGCATCTTGTTGAGATTCTCCAACTCTTGGTTCATCGCTTCGAGCTCTTCGTTGTTCGCTCTGAGCTCTTGGTTCATCGCTTCGATTTCTTCATAAGACGCTTGAAGTTCTTCGTGCTTCTTTTTCAATTCTTCGGTGCGCTGATCGACCAAGCGTGCGAGACGTTTGTTGATGAGCAGTAAAACAACGAAGAACAGAAAGGTCGCCAAAGATCCAGAGAGTATCAACCAACGCAACCAGATGGGGATGAAGAATTTGGGTTTCACAAAGAGATTGACGATTCTATCGATTTCTTCTCTTGGTAAGCGATCCAAAGCCGCGTTGAATTGTTCCACAAGTTGCGGCTTAGATCTCGGAAACGCGAAATACGCCCACTCGACAGAGAGTGGTGGAAGACTTTCAAAAAGATGGTACAGATCGTGTTTTATCAGATAATAACTCGCGGTCAAATCTTCCATGAGAAAGACTTCGATCTCTCCGCTTTCGACGGCTTGAACCAGTTGATCCAAATCGCTGAACCTTTTGAAGAGGATCGAGGGATTCTTCGCCCTGAGCAACGCCTCGTTCGCATCACCCTCAACGACTCCCACCACGAACGCTGTCAGGTCTTTGAAGTCTTTCACTTTCAAATCCTTTCTCACCCAAACCAAGCTTCGAATTCGCAAGATTGGTTTGGAGAACAAGAACACTCTTTCTCGCTCGGGAGTTTTGAAGATCAGATTGATCATGTCGGCCTGGGCACTCTCAACAAGGCTCAAGGCTTCCGAAAAGGGGAGAAGTTCAACGTCGAACCTCAGTTCGGAAACCTTCTCGATGGCTCTCAGTATCTCTATGGAGATGCCCACCACTTCTCCACGCTCGTTTCTGTAGATGAAGGGTGGATAGAAATCTCCACTGACGAACTTGACTCGCTGAGAAAGACAGATCGTTACCAACAACAGACACAACAAAATTGTCAGCCTTCTCACGAGCCTTCCCCCTACATCGACGAGTTCATGTTCATCCTATCAGATTTTACAACATGCTGTTGCCGTGTCCTCGCAGACCTGTGGTAGAATATCTCCGACAAAACAAGTCTACTTTTGGAGGGAAAATTGAATGGCCATCACCATCACACAGGTCGATGTCTGGACGGCGCTCGTTCATGGTTTGATCTCTTTTCTGAGTCCCTGTGCACTTCCACTCTTACCGTCGTTCATCGCGCTGCTCCTGTACGATAAAGGTGAGAGTGCGTTCTTCAGAATAGTTGGTTTCTTTTTGGGATTGTCCGGGACCTTTTCGGCTCTGGGTGCCCTGTCAGGTGTGCTCGGCGGGTTTCTGAATAGGAATCTACTTCGATACGTGTCAGGCAGCTTGATCATCGTCATGGCAGTGCTGTTTCTCTTGCAGGTGCAGTTGTTCAAAGTCAAGCCCCTGAAACTCAACAAGTTCACGGCGGGTGGAATATTGTCTGGTATCGGATTGGGACTCGGTGTGGGCATGGTGTGGATACCCTGTGCGAGTCCGGTGCTCGCATCCATTCTGGCGATCGCCGCCACGAAGGGAACGGCTTTGAGGGGTGCGATCTTGCTCTTCATCTATTCGCTCGGCATATCCATACCGTTCTTGACGATCGGCAGAATCATATCGAAGTTGCTTACCAAGGTAAGCTTTGGAACACCCCTTTGGGAAAGGATCTTGAAGTACGGAACGAGCGTGCTGCTCTTTCTCATAGGATTTTTGATCATCAGTGGGAAAGCCTTCGTTTGAGAGGAGTGGTTTGAATGAAAAGGTTCTTGTCGATCGCGCTCACAGTCTTCGCGTTACTCAGTTTCGCCCAGAGCGTTCTTTTGAACAACGTGGACATTGCTGTGAGGCTCGCCAGGATCGAGCAGAAAAAACTCGCCATCGTGTTCACGACACAAACCTGTCCTTACTGCACCAAACTCAAAAACGAAACGCTGACGGATCGAACAGTCAAAGAGCTCATCTTGGCAAACTTCATCTTCGTCGAAGCGATGTACGACACGAACAAATCGACAGAAACCTTTGGTCAGAGGATGAGCTACGCTCAACTGTTCAACTATTTCGGTGTTAGCGGTGTGCCCACCACTTGGTTCTTCAGCAGTGAAGCGACTCCTTTGATGTACCTGCCAGGCTACGCTCCAGCAAGCACGTTCGCTCAGATTCTGAGGTACGTTTATCAGGAGATCAAGGAAGACTTTTCTCAGTATGCGAAGAAGAAGGATAACTTCGCTGGTGAAAGGAAACTGCTACGGGTGACAAAAGAAGAGGCAGATTTCGTCCTCCAGAACGATCCGAACGCGCTGCTGGTCGCTTCAACCGTCGAAAAACCCGATGTTTTCAAGGTCCACATCACCAATGATGAGAAGATCGCAAGCAAATTGATCGAACTCGGCGTTTTCCGCGTGCTGTTGGTCACTGATTGACGCTTTTTCCTTCTCTGGGGGCCGCTTTGGCCCTCCTTTTGAAATTCAAAGGCACGCTGAGTGCCAGCAGGACGAGCCAAACGATCACGAACGCGAAGGTGATCGGTTTATTCTCAAACATCTTCGAAACTTCCTCTGTGGGAATTTTCTTCATCAGCACGTACGACCATCCCACCAAAGAGAAGGACAGAAGGCCACTCGCAACGAGCAGAGATATCACGGCGAGCACTTGACTGCTCTTTCTAACGGCGATCAGACCGCAGGCCACACCGAGCAAGGCTCCAACACCAATGGGTGCGAGCACGTCGAGATCGAACTGTCCGATCACACCCAGTTCCTTAGACTGAAGGATTAGACGCGTCAGATAATAACCTAGCGCACCTGCCGCGAGAAAACCTGCAAGGAAGACGAAGATCTTGTACAAACCATACAGTACCGCACCGCACAGTACACCCAAAACAAGAACGAAGATCAAATGAGCAGTCGAGTTCTCCAAAAGCTTCTGTTGTAATCCACTCAAAAGCTCAACTCTCCCCATCCATTCGATGATCAAGGGACTGACGAAGAAACTGCCGAGTAGAAAACCGAGCAACGACATAAGGATGTTCTCGAGGTATCTCGCCGCGAAGACAAGGAAGACACACATCGGCAGAACGATGTACCAGAGTTCCAATATCGTGTTCAACTTGAAGATTTCAAAATCCACGCTTTCACCTCCTTGCGTGCGTTCTTATTCTATCACTCACTGTAGTAAAATTGAGTCGGTGTCGTCCGTGCTTCAAACGGTGAAAATGCACTTCGTGGAGCATTTCAAAGTTCCAGTGGAGAGGTTGTGGCATCTCTTTGTGAATCCCAGCGGTTGGGATCCGTGGTTCACCGATGGTATGAGCATGGAAACCGTCGAAGGTGGTCACATTCGGTTCCGCTGGAAGCGAATCACAGCGGATGAAGTTGTTGAAGATCGTGGCGTGGTGATCTTCGTTGAAACCTTCAAGGTCTTCGAGTTCTGGTGGTACGAATACGAAGACGGTTTCAGATCGAGGGTGAGGATGACATTTGTACCACATGGAAAGGATGAATCATGGCTGAAGATAGAAGACTCAGTGCTCGTCGATGGTGAAAAGGAGCTATCGATCGCCCTCGGTTGTGCGTACGGGTGGGGTCAGATGCTGTGTCTTGCGAAAGCCTACGTGGAGCGCGGCTTAATTCTCATTTAAGAGATATTAACCGTTTGGCAAATCATTTCAGGTAGCATAATATATGAAGGATCGGCGAACGAACAGAGCAGGAGGTGGTCCAGATGCCGTTCTACAGGTACGTTTGTGAAAGATGTGGCTCTGAAAAACGCGTTTTTCATGGAATGAACGAAAATCCATCGATCGTTTGTGATTGCGGTTCACAGATGAAACGCTCCATCGGCAAAGTGGCCGTGGTGTTCAAAGGTAGCGGTTTCTACGTTACGGACAACAAGAAGAACGAAAACAAGAAGCAAGAAAAGAGCGAAGAAGCTGCGTGATGGGGCAAGTGCCCCATCAAACTTTTGGAGGGGGTGAAACTGTGCAGGTTCACAAGATAGATCACATCGGCATCGCGGTGAAAAACGCTTCCGAAAGGTTGAAGTTCTACACGGACTTTCTCGGTTTGAAATCGATACACACCGAAGAGCTCCCAGAACGTGGCATACGCGTCCACATGATAAAGGTCGGTGAAAGCAAGATCGAGTTGCTCGAACCGATGAACGAGCAGTCCGAGATAAGCAAGTTCTTGGAGAGCAAGGGTGAAGGCATCCACCACATTGCCTTCAACGTGACGGGAATAGATGAAGCCGTCGAAATTGCAAAGAAAAACGGTTTTCAACCACTTTCGGACGCTCCAAGACTCGGCGCGGGTGGAACGCGCGTGTTGTTCCTGCATCCGAAGTCTGTCGGTGGGGTTCTGGTCGAGCTGGTAGAGGGTCATCACTGAGGAGGAATGCACATGGAAGAACTCATCAGAAAGCTCAGAGAGCTGGAACAAAAGGTCGAGTTCGGAGGGGGACAGGACAAAATAGAAAAACAACACGCACAGGGCAAATTGACTGCCCGAGAAAGACTCGCGCTCCTTCTCGACGAAGGCTCCTTCATGGAGATAGACAAGTTCGTCAAGCACAGAGCAACGACCTTTGGCTTGGACAAGGAGGAACTTCCCTGCGACGGTGTCGTGACGGGCATTGGAAAGATCAACGGCAGGTTGGTCGCGGTCTTTTCACAGGACTTCACCGTGATGGGTGGTTCGCTCGGTGAGATGCACGCCAAGAAGATCATGAAGCTCATGGACCTGGCGATGGAGCTCGGTATTCCTCTGATCGGTATAAACGATTCCGGCGGAGCTCGGATTCAGGAGGGTGTGGACTCGCTCTTTGGGTACGGAGGAATTTTCTACAGAAACACGCTCGCATCCGGTGTCATACCGCAGATCACTCTGATAGCTGGTCCGTGCGCGGGTGGTGCGGTGTACTCGCCTGCCATAACGGACTTCGTCGTGATGATCGACAAGACGGCGAAGATGTTCATCACAGGTCCAAACGTGATCAAAGCCGTGACCGGTGAGGACATAAGTCAGGAAGACCTCGGGGGAGCTTACGTTCACAACTCCAAGAGTGGGAATGCTCACTTTTTGGCTTCGAGTGAAGAAGAAGCGATGCAGTTGATCAAGAAACTCCTCTCTTACATTCCTCAAAACAACCTTGAAGAACCCGACTTCGTACCTGGAGATTACTCACTCTCGATGAGCGAAGAGATAAACAGCATCGTGCCTGTGGAACCAACGAAGAGTTACGACGTCAGGAAAGTCATAGAGATGGTGGTCGATGAGGATAGTTTCTTCGAGGTGCACAAGAACTACGCTAGGAACATCGTTGTGGGTTTTGCAAGGATCGCAGGCATGAGCGTTGGAATAGTCGCCAACCAGCCCTCGGTGCTCGCAGGCTCTCTGGACATAGATTCTTCCGACAAAGCTGCGAGGTTCATAAGGTTCCTCGATTGTTTCAACATACCCATCGTCACCTTCGTGGACACACCCGGTTATCTGCCGGGCGTTCAACAGGAACACGGAGGTATCATCAGGCACGGCGCGAAGCTTTTGTTCGCTTACAGTGAAGCAACGGTTCCGAAGATCACCGTGATCCTGAGGAAGGCCTACGGTGGAGCTTACATCGCGATGGGTAGTAAGCATTTGGGAGCCGATATGGTCGCAGCCTGGCCCACAGCAGAGATCGCGGTCATGGGACCTGACGGTGCGGCGAACATCATCTTCAGAAGAGAGATAGAGAGTGCACCGAATCCTGAAGAGAAGAGGAAAGAACTGGTACAACTGTACCGTGATATGTTCGCGAACCCTTACGTGGCGGCATCGCGAGGTTACATCGACGCGGTCATAGAGCCTGTCAAGACCAGGGAATGGGTCGCGCGAGCTCTGGAGATCTGCCGCACCAAGGTTCAATCGTTGCCGAAGAAGAAACACGACAACATACCGTTGTGAGGTGATGGTATGGCAGGTAATTTAAGCAATCTAACGATTCTCGTTGTGGGAATGGGATCGGTTTTTCTCACATTCGTGATACTGTACATCATCTTCGTGATAATGGGAAAGGTTTTCACTTCAAGGCAACGCAAGATCTCGAAAGCTGAGGCGAAGACCACACAAACTTTTGTCAAGAGCGAGGAGAAGGCCGATCAAGACGAAACCATGGAGGCGGCCATCGTCGGCGCGGTGATGGCCTACATGAGTTCAGAAAGCAAGATTGTTATGCAACCTAAGGGTAGAATCTTTTCCTTCGAGGAGAGAACAACAAGCTGGAGAAAGAGTGGTTGGAAAGGAGCGAGAGGATGGCGCGCAAGTTCAGGGTGGTGATAAACAACAAAGAATACATCGTTGAGGTTGAGGAGATCGGAGGCTCACCGATCGTCCAGTCGGTTCAACCTGTCGTCGAAAAACCGCAGGTGGTTGAAAAACTCCAGCAGGTGCAGACGCAGGAAGTGAAAGCCGAGCCAAAGAAGGTCGAACAGCCAAAGGAGAAGCCCGCACCGAAGACTGGCGGTGTGGAAGTAAAAGCCCCGATGTCTGGTCTCATCGTCAAGGTGCACGTCAGTGAGGGTCAGCAAGTCAAGAGGGGACAGAAGCTGTTAATCCTCGAAGCGATGAAGATGGAGAACGACATCATCAGCGAGCATGAAGGCACCGTGCTCAAAGTTCTCGTGAAAGAAGGAGACAACGTGGAGACAGAACAGACTCTGCTTGTGATCGGGTGAGGAGGTTAAGAGGATGGAACTGAAGGTTGTGAGTTTCGCTCTGGGGGAAGAAAAGTTCGCACTGGACATCATGAACATCGACAGCATAGTGGAAGTTGGAAAGATCGTGAAATTGCCCGAATCTGCCGACTACGTTGAAGGTATCATGAACCTGCGTGGCAACGTGATACCGATCATCAACCTGAAAAGGAAGTTCTCCATGCCGGACACGGGCCGTTCGGCGTCGGCAAAGATCGTCGTCGTAAACATGAAGGACAAGAGGGTTGGACTTCTCGTCGATCAGGTACACGAGGTCCTCACGCTGACCGATCAACAGATAGAACCACCCCCGGCGGGTGTCGGAGGAACGAGGGCAAACTTCATCTTGGGCATAGCCAAGATAGGGGAAGAACTTTTGATCATCCTGAATGCCGAAGAGATCTTGTCTAAGGAAGAGAAGATCGCCCTTGAGAAGCTGAAGGTTTGAAGAACCTGACGAACCAGATGTCCGGTTCGAAGAAACCTTCGCTCGCGCTGAAACCAACGAGTTGTCCATCGGGCGAGAAAGATGGATAGAAAGCGTCTTGCCTCAATTCTTCCGTGAGGCACCACTTTTCGCCAGTCTCTAGGTCCTTGATCCATATGGCGTAGTAACCCAGACAATTGCAAGAATACGCGAGGTAACGTCCATCAGGCGAAATTGCTGGATCGTGCTCGTTGTAGAATCCGTCCTCGACGCACACGATACTGCCTTCGGGTGTGAGCGCATAGATGCCGAAGTTGGCTTCCTTGAGTCCAACGAAGTAGATCGTTCCTGCGTACGCGGTCGGTGAGAAGACCATGTCGAAGCCTTCTATGTTCAGTTTGGTTCGGCGCCTGGCGAGCGTGGCTCGGTACATGGCGTTGCCAGTCTCGGTGTCTTGAACGTACAAGAGCGTGTTGTTATCAAGCCACGCTGGTGAGTAAGCGGGTGCGTTGCCAGCCGAAATCAGAGCGATGTTCTTCGCGTGATCTTCGATAGGCATCACGTAGATGTTCCAAAAACCGTGCAGAGATCCTTGGAACGCGAGCCTTGAACCGTCGGGTGAAAATCTGGGAAAGTACTCACTGCTGCCGTGTACCGGTAGAACTCTCAGAGTGCCTTCCGTCAAGTTCAAAAGGGCGATGTTTCTGTTACCGCCGAGTCTGTCAGTGATGAAGGCGAAGAATTTACCATCGGGACTGAAGCTGGTGTACTCGTCCACAGAAGGATGATAGGTCACGCGCAGATATTTCTCAAATCGACCCCTCGCCAACAGTCTCAGAGCGGCTTTCTCGAGTGGATAGTGCGCGCACTCTCTGACGAACTCCCTGTAAGGTCTTTCTTCTTTCGGCGAATAGCTGCAACTGTAAACGACACTGTTTGACTCCGTCCAACTCGCGTAGTAGGTGCTTCTCGTCGCATCGTACATGGCTGAGAATCCCAGAAAGAACTGCTCTTCGATCGAAGTAAGCTCGTTGCTCGTGCGAGTTGTCCCGTCGATCTCGATGGAGACGAACACGTCCTTGGGAACGAGCGAGAAGATAGAACTAGCAACGTCACTCGCGAGCTTCTTGCTCTGCTCATCGGAAACCATCGTGATCCTCAAACCAACGCTCGCGAAAGAGGTTATGAAGATGAACAACAAAAAGAAGAACAAGAATTTTCTCACGCTCATCAACAAAAATTGTACCATCGGATTAAAGGAGTTTGCGCGCTTGTCGATCAATAATATAGAGAAGGGGTGCGGTTATGAGTGTCGATCCTGTGAGGATGGATCCTCATTGGAACGTGAATTCCATGAACGTGAAGAACGTTCAAACTGAGAGTGTGAAACAGCTTCAGTTGAACGTGGAGAAGGCTTCGGAAGAACCGAAGAAACAACAGGAGGACTTGGACCTCTCCAAAGCGATGGACTCTCTCAAGAAGACTTTCGAGAGGCTCAGCAGGTTCTTCAAGACGGAGGCCCAGTTCACCATAGAACGGGAACTCAACATGATAATCATCAAGATAAAGGACAGAGACACGGGTGAGATCGTCAGGCAGATCCCGCCCGAGGTGGCAGTCAAGATCGCGAAGAACCTTCAAGAGTTGATGGGTATCCTGTTCGATGAGAAGGTGTGAAGTATGGATGCCATATCCAAGATCGCCGCGAGCATAAACTACAAATACAGATCGTCAAACCTACAGTTCGGTGGTTTGGCCTCGGGATTGAACACGGCCGACATCGTTGATGCGTTGATGCAGGTCGAAGCCAAACCCGCCGAAAGGTTGTATCAGAAGTACGAGAGCTTGGGTCTGAAGCAGAAAGCTTACCAACAGCTGGAAGAAAAGCTCGAAAGCTTCGAAACCTTTTTAGCCAGCTTCAAACTCCAAGCCACACTCATGGCGAAGAAAGTATCGATCGATTCAGACAGAGTCTCCATCAGTGCCTCCGCTGCCGCCGTGGTCGGCACTTACCAGATCAAGGTGTTATCGATCGCGAGCAGAAGTTCCATGACGAGTGGAAGAACGATCGGACCCGAGGTCGATCCTTCCACAAAGTTTGGCGATCTCGTTTACAGGTACAACCCGACCGACTCCGTCTTGAAGATCCAAGTCGGTGCGACGGTGCACACGGTCAACATCTCGAGTCAGGACACGATCTCTGACATCGTCGACAAACTCGACGATATCTTTGGTAATGGCAACGTTCGCTTCGAGAACGGGAAGTTGATCATCAAGAGTAGTCAAGCTTTCGCCATCCAGACGATACAAGGTACCTTCAGTCGCGTTTTCAATTTGAATGATGCACCCATCGTTCAAGAGGCTGGAGAGTACGTTCTTCGCAGCACTGCACACGTTGGAGCCGTTTCAATGTACAGAACACTGTCTCAGATCTCGACTTACAGAGGCATTTCCATCCAAAGCGGAACGTTTAAGATCAACAATGTCGAGATAAACGTCGATACCAACATGACGTTGAAGCAGTTGATAGACGTCATTAACTCGAGCAACGCGGGTGTGACCGCCGCTTACGATGCGAACTCGGACAGGTTGATCGTGACATCGAACCAAACGGGTGCGAATGCCATAAGCTTCGAAGACAACGGTACCAACCTGCTCACACTGCTCGGCCTGGACGTCGGTCAGTTCAACATCGGCGGTGTGACGCACGTTCAACTGAGCAGCGATGGTGTGAACTGGATCGATCTCTACTCTTCTTCCACCGAGTTCAGCCACATGGGACTTTCCATAAAGGTGAAGGGATTGATCCAAACACCCCTGAACTTCAGCGTTGAGAACGACATCGATTCGATCGTCTCGAAGATAAAGGAGTTCGTCAACAAGTGGAACGAACTCATGGAGTACATCTACAACAAGTACAACGAAAAACCCGTGACGGACAAGAAGCAGGAAGAACTCAGCGAAGAAGAGAAACTTCAGGGTATGCTTCAGAGAGACTCTCTGTTGAACGAGATCTTCTTCAAGTTGCGAGGATTCATAACGACGCGCATCGAGGGTGAAATCTCCTATCTGTGGCAAATAGGTATAAGGACGAGCAGCTACGGTTATCAAAACATGAAGATGGGAAAGCTCGAGCTCGACGAAGATCGGCTGAGGGAAGTGTTGAGGCAGGATCCCCAGAAGGTGTGGGCCTTCTTCGGTGACACGAAAGGTTTTGCACAGCAGGTTCAATCTTACGTGAGAGAACTCACAAAATTCGGTGGAAGGATCGACAACATCGCAGGCATAAGTGGAACGATAACGAAGCAAATGAGAAGCCTGGCCAAGGAATTGCAGAACTGGCTGGAACGTCTGCAGAAGAGAGAAGCGTACCTCTGGAGCAAGTTTTCAGCGATGGAAGAAGTCGTGTCGAGGATGCAGGCGCAGGGTGCTTGGCTTGTGCAGTTCTCGAGCTTGAACAACAGGAACCGCTAAGCTTTCTTGGAGAGAGTTATTTCGAACTCGTTTGGGTCGGTATGATTGAAATTCAACTTGACTTTGTCTTTGTGTGCTGAGATGAGTTCTTTGATCTTCTCCACGTAACCGGAGAAGCGTTGGTGGAGGTTTATCTTCACCGAACCGTACTGAGTCAGGTCTATCTCCCTCAGCGCGTTGGACAGTCTCTTCAGCACGACCGTGGTGGACAACACCCTACCTGAGCCTTTACAGATCGGGCACGGTGAGAACAACAGTTGTTCGCTCGATGGGGTTCTTCTCTTGCGAGTCATCTCGAACAATCCAAGGCGCGTGAAACCAAGGAGTTCGACGTGCGCAGGGTCTTTCTCGAAAGATTCTCTAATCTTCTTGAACAACCTCTCGTAGTAATCTTTGCTGGGCATACCGATGAAATCCACAACCACGATGCCACCTATGTTGCGCAACCTGAGCTGTCTGGCGATTTCCTTCGCTGCTTCCATGTTCGTCTTGAAGGCCAGTTCTGCATGATTTTTTCCGGATGTGAAACTCGCGGAGTTGACGTCGAACACGGTCATGGCTTCCGTCGTGTCGAGCGCCAAATAACCTCCGCTGGGTAGGTCTATCGTACGTCTCTGCAGAAGGTTCAGTTGCTGGTAGACGTTGAAGCGTTCGAAGAGGTCTCCTTCGAGGAAGTGGACCATTATGGATTTGCTGATCTTTTTGACTTCTTGCTTGACCAACTCGTAGGCCTTCTCTTCGTTGACGTAGACTTCATCCACATTCTTGTTCAAGCGTTCTCTCAGAACGTAATCTATCGCCGTAGGTTCTCTCCTGAGCAGTTTCACTTTTCTCGACTTTTTGAAACTGGCCAAGATCTGCTGCCATTCTTGCTTGAGTGATTGCAGTTCCTCTTCTATCATCTCCATCGGCATACCTTCCGAAGCCGTCCTGACGACGATGCCTTCGTTCTTCTCAACCTTTGAAAAGAGCGATTTCAACCTTTCTCTCTCACACTGTTGGATGATCTTCTTTGAGACACCCCTGACCCGAGACAGCGGAAAGTAAACCACGTAACGACCAGCGAGCGAAAGTTTGCACGTGAGCTGTGGACCTTTCTGTCCAACGGCATCGTGCTTGACTTGGACCAGGAGCTTTGAACCTTCCTGAGGATGCTTCGCCCCGAGTACCTGCTGTATGTAGGATTTACCTATGTCGCTGATCCTGAGAAATCCATTTTTACCCTCGCCTATGTCGACGAAGGCTGCGTTCAAGGCGGGAACGATTTTCTGTATCACGCCCACGTAGAGGTTCCCGGCTATGGTCTCGTTCTCTTCATCGAAGACCTCTTGAAGCTCGCCATCTTCGAGAATAGCACCACTCACGAAATCTTCATGAACGTTTATGATCAGAGCACTCGACACAATTCAAAACCTCACTCGAAGAACTCGTAAAGGCTCAATTTTCCATCCTTTCTGAGGAACAGGAGGTTGATCTCACCAGTTTCGCTGTTTCTGAACAGGAAGAACTGTCTATCCATAGCCTTGAACTGGAGGATAGCTTCCTCCAGAGGCATCACGTTGAGCGGGAGCCTCCTGGTTTCGGCCACTTCTTCCTCGCTTTCCTCTGGTACACTCGAAACCTCCAGCTGCTTGGGTTCTCTGTGTTTATCTCTGATCGTTGATTTGAGCTTCTTGACTTTCTTTTCGAGTGCGTCGCACAAATTGTCTATCGCCGTGTAGAGATCGGGATCTTTCTCTTGAACGACGATCACGTTGCCTCTGAGGTTGATGTTCGCTTTCACCACGTAATTCGTCGCATCCTTCTCGGCCTTGATCTCCGCCGAGACGAGCTCCTCGTCTCTAATGACTCTGTCCACCTTCTCGAGCCTCTTCTCCAGATACTGCTGCATTGCTGCCGTGGCTTCAAAACCACGTGTTGTGAACCTGTAGTTCATCCGATCACCTCCTGAGGATTTCTTGCCTGACCTTGAAATAGCACTCGAGTGCGTCAAGGTTTTCCTGCATCTTGACGAAGCTGTGCCCGTAGAGCGTGACCAAAGAATAGATCAAATAGGAAACGTCGTACACCTTCGAAAAACACGTTGAAAGCTGCACATCGTTTTCGGAAAAGAACTTTTGCTCCTTCTCCTCCAACGATTTCAGCATGAACAAGAGCTGATGCTCCAGCAGAACCAGCCCAACGAGCAAGAGCAAGAAGCCGAACGGAAGAACGAGCGTCACAAACAGACCAGCAACGGAGGCCGAAAGTCCAAGGAGCATCCAAAGTTCATCACCCGTCAAGATCAAAGAGGAGTACTTCGGAAAA
>JAPYWY010000245.1 GCA_028276125.1 Pseudothermotoga sp. | reverse complement strand
TTCGATCCTGACCTTCAGTATCTGGGCTTTTTCTTTCAGTTTCTTGTACTGTTCGAAGTAGTACTGTGCACTCCGTTTGGCGTCTTTCCCAGGCACGAGCGGTACGAGAACGTTCTGGTTCGTTTCCCAATCGAAACATTCGACCATACCTTGAACTGAATCTTCCACACTCGCATACTTCAGAAGTTCCCCATAACGTTTGTACTCTTCTGCCCTTTCACACCGCTTCAAATCTTCACTGAGTGTCTGGAGCAGTTTTTCCTGCTTCTTGAGGCGCTCTCCAACGATCGACATCAGTTGTTGGCGGAGCTTGTCCATCTGAGCCTTTCTCAAATTCCAAAGATAGGCTTCGTCCACCGCACGCGAGACAGAATCGTAACGTTCCTTGGGTTCACCCAGCATCTTCAAAGGATACGCAAAGACATAACGTCGTCCTTGAATTTCGTAGACGTAACAAGTGGGTTTCTCGAAGTCGTCAAGGATGGAGACCAAGGCCAGTTTGAGTGAAACTTTTTCTCTGTCGTCGAGAGCCGAAAGCGGTTTATCCTCAATCTTCGCACGGTGGAGAACTTCTTGCGCGGTCAGTTTGGAAAACCCCGCGACCTCTTCAACGATGTATCTGGAAAGCATCGTGGTGCCTTCGAACCTCATCTCTGGTCCATCGAACGGGTTCACCTTGCTCTGCGTGTGAACGTAAGAAATGTTCTTACCAAGGAACGCTCTGAGGTCGTCCAACACCAGATCGTTCTCGACCAGCACGATGTTCGACCTGCTGGCGAAGAATTCCACGTAGAGTTTGTATTCGTGTTTTTCTCCGGTTTCATCGATCTTGTCGAAGACGAAGTACAGAACTCTGTCGAGGTCCAGTTGAGCTACTTCTTTGAGTCTTGCGTTACGGAGTCGTGTGCGCGTGAGCGTGACAAAGTTCGAAGGGTTCTGACCCGAGAGATCCTCTCTGTTTGTCAAACACACGTGGGCTAAACCAGGTTCAACACACAGCCTGACGGTCGCTCGATGAAAGATCAGTTCGATACAGAATTTTCCACATTGGTGGATCTGTCTCAAGGCTTCACCTTTCAGATCAGAAAGTTCTCGGACAAGCTTCTTGAGAACGAACGCGTCGATCATTCATATCAACCCGAGTATCTCTTTGACCTTGGCTATGTCCTGGGCGTGCTCGGCTTCGTCACCAGGGGTTTCCAGTATCCACGGTACGCGTTGGATTTCCTCAAAACTCAGAAACACTTTGAAACCCTTTTCACCGATGAATCCTTTGCCTATGTTCTCATGCCTGTCGGTGGGTTTGCCGAGCGGAGCCTTGGAATCGTTCAAGTGGATCATTCGAAGCTTTCCAAGGCCAATCTTTGAGTCGATCTCGTCCAAAAGTCTTCGAACTGCATCTTTCGTCGTGATATCGTAGCCTGCGTCAAAGCCATGGCAGGTATCGTAAGTGATGCCCAACCTTGAAGGATCTATTGAAGAGTCGATGATCTGCTTGATCTGATCGAAGTTATAACCGATGTTTCCACCCTTGGGAGAAACGTTCTCCAAAAGTAGAATCACGTTCTCTGTGCTTTTGAGAAACTCGTTGACTGCGGCGATGATTCTCTTGAAACCGAATTCTTCACCCGCGCCGGTGTGACTGCCCGGATGCACGTTAAGATACTTTATTCCTAAGGCCTCACAGATTTTACCTTCGAGCACGAGAAGCTGAACGGACTTTTTCCAGTTTTCGTCGTTCGGACTCGCCAGATTTATGAGATAACCCGTGTGACAGAACGCTCCCTCGAAGCCGATCTGATACTTCTCCATCATGGCGCGAAAGAGATCGCACGTTCCCTTGGTGGGCATTCTTGCACTCCAAGTCCTCGGGCTGTGCGGGAAGATCTGAAAGCAGTTTCCACCGATCTCTACGGTCAGTTCTGGGACTTTCTCAAACCCAGCACTTATGGGCATGTGTGCACCTATCTTTATCATGCCGATCACCGTAGAGATGATAGCATAGCTGTGGGAGTGATACGTTGATCTACATCGGCACGAGCGGTTATTCGTTCAACGATTGGATTAAAGAAGTCTATCCTGAAGGTATGTCTAAATCGGACATGCTGAAGTATTACGCGAGCGTCTGGAGGTTCAACGCCGTTGAACTCAATTTCACATACTACGCTCTACCTACGTACAGAACGATCGTTTCAATGTTGAGGAAAACCCCGAGTGACTTCGTCTTCAGCGTGAAACTGCCAGCTTCCGTGACGCACGAAGCTTGGAAGTCCAGCACTTTTCCCGAGGAAGATGTAGCAAAGACGCTTCGGGCTCTGACACCCATGCTCGAGGAAGGGAGACTCAAGATGTTGCTCGCGCAGTTTCCATATTCTTTCAAGGACACGCCAAGCAACAGGCAGTACTTGCGGTTACTTCGAGATAGAATAGACGCGCCCGTTGCGATCGAGTTCAGACACGCTTCTTGGAACAACGAGTCGGCCTACGAATTGCTCAAGACTTGTGGTTTCACTTTCGTGATCGTTGATGAACCGAATCTTCGCGATCTGTTTCCCTACGTGCCGAATGTGACGAGTGCCGTTGCTTATTTCAGGTTCCACGGAAGAAACAGAGATTGGTTCAACGCACCAGAGGGAGAGCGTTACAACTACAAATACAGCGATGAAGAAATATTGGTCTTTGCGGGCGATGTTTCCAGAATCTCACGTCAAGTCGTCGACACCTTCGTCTTTTTTAACAACTGCTACCGCGGTAACGCAGTCAGAGACGCGATGAGACTGCGTCAGATGATTGAAAGGGCTCTTTTAGGAAGTTGAATCACCCGCTTTCCCTCACTCATCATTCAAAGAACCTCCCAAGAAACGACCAGATTCGTTCGAGCACCGACGCGATCTGAAAAACACAAAGAAAGAAAATATGTCATTTGACGCAAACCCAGTTCCAATCTATAATGTCTGCAGACTACTACAAATCGGGAGGTTG
>JAPYWY010000014.1 GCA_028276125.1 Pseudothermotoga sp. | reverse complement strand
AGCGTTTGGTGTTTTCGTGAGGATTTCTACCTTGACCCTTGGTGGTGGCTACGCGATGGTGCCCGTCATGCAATGGGAAGCGGACAGGCTTGGATGGATGAAAAAGGAAGAGTTTCTCAGCTTGCTGTCAGTGGCACAGAGCATCCCAGGTCCGATCGCGTTCAACACGGCCATACTCGTTGGGAAAAAGGTGGCGGGCGTGCTTGGTGCCGTCTTGTCTGGTGTTGCAATCGCTCTGCCGCCGTTCTTCGCGATCGTCGCTGTCGCTGGTCTACTCAGGCCCTTTTTGCACAACGTCTATGTGAGGGCTTTTCTGCTGGGTGTCTACGCCGCGGTAGTTGGGTTGGTCTTCAACGTTCTTATAGGTTTGCTCAAGAGGCAACGTTGGGCGTTGCTGAGAACAATGATCGTTGGTGTAGGAGTCGCGCTTCTTTTGGCCAGTCGAAGCGCGTTGTACGCGGTTTTCGTGGCCAGCATCTGGTTACTCTACGTCTGGGGGAGATGAGCAGATGAACCTCATCAAACTCGTTTTGATCTTCTTGAAGCTTGGTTTTCTCTCCTTTGGCGGCGGATGGGCCGTGGTTGGAATCCTGCAAAGAGAACTCATCTCGGCAGGATTTCTTTCTCCAGCGGAGTTCACCGAGATGGTCTCCGTGGCTCAAATGACACCGGGACCGATCGCTCTGAATCTGGCGACGTACGTTGGATACAAATATTTTGGCTTCTTGGGTGCCTTCCTGAACACGTTTTTCTTTCTGTTGGCCCCGGCACTCACGATTATCGTGATCTTCTCCTTCGGCAAGAGGATCAAACTGAATTCCAACAGATTGTCGCAGGCTCTCATGGGGTTCACAACGATCATGGTGCTCGTCACTCTGATCTCGCTCGCGAGTCCAAGGCTCACCGATCCATGGTTCTTCATCATTGCAGTACTCGTTTTCCTTGGCCTCAACAAATTCAAGATACATCCGCTCGTGTTGATGTTCGCATCGGGTTTCGTTGGGGTTCTACTGTACGCCGTTTGGTGAATCGATTCGAACGTTCTGTATCTTTCTGTGCCATGTCGCTTCACGTATCTGTCTCACGCGTTGCACGAACTTTGGATCCTCGTTCGAAAGATCTTCTCCCTTCTCCATCTTCGCGAGTATCCTGTCCAGATCCACATAATTCAAACCGAGAACGAATTCATCCGTGATACCGGGTATGAGGTCAGGCGTGGGAGCCCTTTCGACGATCTCTGAAGGTATCCTGAGCCATCTTGCGAGTTCAACCACCTGTGTCTTGTAAAGGTGTGCTATCGGTTCAAAATCTGCCGCACTGTCACCCCATTTGACGTACAAACCGCTCATCAACTCGGTTTTGTTCACGCATCCGGCAACCGCATAATTTCTTTTCTCAGCCTCGAAGTAGAGAAGGCACATTCTCAACCTGTGTTTGATCCTGTAGTATGCAAGACCTTTCCTGAAAGTTTCGTTGCCCCTGTCGAGAAGATCATCAATGTACGGATCTTTCGATAAACTCTTCCACTTGCCTTTCACATAACTTTCTTGAACCTTTCTTGGAAACAAGCAAGCGGGAGGGAAAAGTCTGTAGACTCTCAACTTTCTTAGAGCTGGAGTGATGGAAATGACTTCGTGTTCGATTCCGAGTTCTCGGCACAGTTTCAAAGCGAGCCTCTTACTCTCTTTCGCAGAATCGCGATCGGGAAGGATCAACCCCAACACTCGTTCTTTGCCGAGCGCTCTCGTGCACAGACTCACCACCAGTGCGGAATCCACCCCACCGCTGACACCCACAACGACACCCTCAAACCCGTTGTTTTGAACAAAGCTCTGAATGAAGTTCTCTATCTCTTCAACTGCTTTCATCATTTCGAACGACACTTGTCAGCACCTCCCAATTCCAGTCGACGTTACGATTTCTTTCAGTTGCGAGTTTTGCGAGCGCGTCTGCCCTCTCGTTGCAGGGATCTTTCGAATGCGACTTGGTCTTTTCGAATTCGATGTGAAGGTTCTTCTTCCTCGCAAAATGCACGAATTCTCTGTAGATCTCCGTGAGAAAAGTCTTTGTTTGATACTCACCACTGATCCATTTGTGGAGGTTTTCAAAATCGTGCCTTATGACAAGACGTTTTGCACCCCTTTGCAGCGCATAATTTACAGCGAAGAGCACTGCCAAGATTTCTCCTGCAACGTTTCTCATCTTCGCAAATTCTGGTTCATCGCTCCAGAAGTAGAACTCGTGCAAACCTTCCTGATCGCAAACGACGATTCCCGAACCGCAGACAGCGCCTTTATAGCTTCCATCAACGCAGACGAGGATCGTATCTTTCATAAGATCAGGGCAGCGCCATGCTTCTCCTCTCAGATAAGCGAGTGCGTCCTTCTCAGAAGCGAACGATCGATACTCCGCGTTGGGGAAACCTTCCACCTGTTCTCTTGCGCGCTCCCAGTCCTCGTATATACCAGGATTCCTTCCGCGCTTGACAGCGTAATATTTACCCATGTGGCTCACCTTTGAGCTGGCGATCTGTACGAAAGCCTGAAAGACAGATAAGCAGCAGCAGAAACAATCAGAAGAACGAAAGCAAGCTCCGCAAGATTCATGTTCTGTTTCGTGAAAGGTTCGAGTTTAATGATCGATGCAACGACCAAGCCAAATGTGAAGCTACGGGTCTGGTTTGGAAACTTTTCAACGAGCCAATCCATGAGGAGTGCCATCAGCGCTATGCCGAGGATCACTCCAATCCCAAAAGGAACAACGGTTGCGAGCTCCAGATTCACCAGGGCATCGAGGATATCATCGTAGACACCGAGTATCAGGAGCACAAGGGAACCGCTGAGACCTGGAAGGATCATCGCGCATGCGGCGATGATGCCGGTCAACAAAACGTACGCTCCTGAAAGCCGCACGGTGTGAACCAGAAGTTCGAAAATGAGCATCAAAGACACACCGACTGCGAAATGGCGCAGCTTTAAATCTGAGATCTCTCTGCGCAGTTTTGGAATCGAACCCAAAACGAGACCAAAGAAAATGGCATAAGCCATGGCCGGAGATCTTTCGAGCAGATGTTTCATGGCAGCAGAGCCGACAAATATTGCAGCAAGAATACCGATGCCGAGAGCAACGATGAAAGCAATCTGCTCTCTTTTGAATCTGAACTTCACGAAATTCGCCACGGCATCGATCAGCCGTTCATAGACACCGAGTATGATGGCCATCGTTGCACCGCTCACTCCGGGAACCAGGTTCGCAAGACCTATCAGAAAGCCTCTGAATACGTTCATCACTGGAGAGCCCCCGTATCTTCCATATGTGACAGGATCGTTTTCTCGAGTTGCAGAAATGAAGGATCGAAAAAGTCCATCTTCTTTTTGAGTTCGATGTGATGTACGAACTTCGCCGGTCGGCCTCGCATGACGTAAACGCGTTTCGCCAGGCTCAATGCCTCCCTCATGTCGTGTGTCACCAGAACGTAACTGATGTTTATGTTTTCAAGCAAAATGGAGAGATCGTTGATGAGCTTCACTTTCGTCGGTGTGTCCAGGCTCCTGAAAGGTTCATCCAGCAAAAGTAGCTCCGGTTCGACGATCAAAGCGCGTGCGAGGTTCAACCTCTGCCTCATGCCTCCACTCAACTGGCTTGGTTTGTAGTGCTCGAAGCCAGCAAGCCCTACCTGTTGAACTGTTCGCTGTATCTTTCTTTCATCGTCACAAACGAGTTCCAGATTTTTACGCACGCTGTACCAGGGTATCAGTCTGTCCTCCTGAAAAACGAAACCCAATCGACTGTAGAATCTGTTGATCACTCCGGAGTCTGGCTTTTCCAGATTGGCTATGATCCTGAGCAGGGTCGTTTTTCCACAGCCCGACTGTCCAACGATCGCCACCGCATCGGATTCGAAGATCCTCAGGTCTATTCCACCCAATACAGGTAGCTCTCCATAATTCTTGAGGATTCCTTCCAGCTCAAGAATGCACTTCAAAGCTACCTCGCTCCCAGAGAAGTGAGAATAGTGCTTCCAGAACGAGTCCGAACACCACGGCCACGAGCGTGTAGGAAAAAACCTCTGTCGTGTTCACGTAAAACTTGGCCTGCATGATCTGAACGCCGAGCCCCGTTTCGCCTATGAGATACTCCGCGACGATCGCCACTTTCCACATGCTGCCTATGCTCAACTTCAAGGATGAGAGCAGAAACGGCCAGACGGAACCCATGTAGATTGCCTTGAAGATCTTCCACTTGGCTAATGAGTAAACCTTCGCCATCTCAACGAGTTTCTTGTCCACAACGCGAACGCCTTCGCAAACGTTGAACGTTACGATCGGCAGAAGCGAAACGAAAACTATGAAAACCACACCGCGCCATCCTATGCCCCACGCGAGTATGACGGTCGAAAGCCATGAGACGATCGGAACGGACCTGATGGCCATGTTCAACGGCTGGAGCAAAAGATAGATCCTGTCGGAAAGACCCATCAGGAAACCGAGGACTGTGCCTGCAAGGAGCGCCAACCCCATACCGAAGAAAGCCCTGAGAAAGGTTAAGCCAACCGGTCCGAGCAGTTTGCCTTCGACCAGCAGGCGGTATGAGTGTGACAAAACCTTCTCAGGTCCGGGAAAAACGAGGTCGGACGAGACGAATTTCGAAACAACGAACCAGGAAGCAAAGAGCAGGACTACTCCAAGGAGGGAGAATTCAAAACGCGAAGAATTTTTCATCTGGTATCGAAGGCATCGCACTCGGATCCACTTGCTGCGTGATCTTCAGATACTGAATCACCTCGGACGCCACGTCGCTCGCACGTTTGTACTCGTACAGCGTTCGAGTGAGAGATTCTTCAATAATTTGTGCCGACATGCCACCGAGGTGTGGAACGGAAAGAGACGCAGCTTCATGCCTGTTCTCCATCGCATATTTGAGTGAATTCTCTATCGCTGTCATAGCCTTGTGTAAAGTGGCCTGGTCCAGGTCTTTTGCAACAAACAGGCCCGTTATTGGGATTCGCGCAGGCAGTTGTGTGTAGCGCGACCAGAGCTCTTGCAGGTCGTATTCCATGCGCGCCTGAGCTTGTTTCAGAGCTAACGTCACGTACGGTTCGGGAAGCACGGCGACCTTAACCTTCCCAGCACCCATCAGCGATACTATCTCAGCAGGTGTGGCGTATCTGATCTTCGCATCGACGTCAGGTTTCAGTCCAACTTTCTCGAGCAAGTATCTGATCAGCACGTCACCGGTTTGCCCTTTGCCCTGGGGTGTGTAAATCTCTTGGCCCGACAAAGCCTTCAGGTCCGTCAGATCGAAATCCTTCGTCACAACGTAAAAAGCCTTCCAAAGGATCACTCCAGCGAGTCTCAGGTCAATTCCCTTGCTGTACAGAGATGCACCTATAGAGACCGGCAGAACGATTAGATCAACATTCTTTGCAGCGATCTGCGCACTTACCTGATCGAGTGTTCGCCAAAAGTCAACCTTGAGTTCCACCTCGCTGGTCACTTTTTTCTCCATCAAGCCCACAAAGGCTACCACGGTCGGACCAACAGGTATAAGAACGTTGATCGCGAAGCTGAAACTGATCGAAAGTAACAGCAACAGGATAAGACATTTTCTCATGTTCCTACCTCCTTCAATAAAGAGGCGAGGAACAAGCCTCGCCTCTTCACTCATTCTTTGGATTCACACTTTAACAGCTTGTGCGACCTTCTTTTTCGATCTGTCCACATAAGTTGTGTGGAGCAGTTCGTGCGAGACGTGGCTGAGTGGATGCTCGAAAAACTCCTCGTAAAGCTTCTTTATCGACGGGTTCTCGTGAGATTTTCTGATCACGCTTCTCTCGTCGATGGTGTATATGGCCTCCATGCGTTTGATCAAGACATCCTTGTCCAAACTCTTGGGTTGGCCTCCACCACCGATGCAACCACCCGGACAAGCCATGATCTCAACGAAGTCGTAGTAGACTTCACCTTTCGTTATTTTGTCGAGCAACTTTCTGACGTTGGCACCACCGTGCGCGACGGCGACCTTCAGTCGCTTTCCATCGAAATCGATCGTGGCTTCCTTTATGCCCTCTAAACCACGAACGTTGGTGAACTCTATCTTCGGTAGCGGTTTGCCGAGTCCGAGCTCGTACGCGGTCCTCAGAGCTGCCTCCATCACACCACCTGTGACGCCGAATATTACCGCGGCGCCTGTGGATTCACCCAGTGGATCATCGTAGTTTTCTTCTGGGAGGGACGCGTAAGGAATCTTTCTCATCTTTATCAATCTACCGAGTTCACGCGTGGTCAGAACGACGTCCACCGCGGGTACACCGTTAACCATGTGTTGAGGCCTGGTGATGTCGTCTTTCTTGGCGGTGCAAGGCATTATGGAGACCACGAAAATCTTTTCCGGAGGAACATTTATTTTCTTCGCAAAGTAAGACTTCAACACGGCACCGAGCATCTGATGTGGAGATTTTGCACTCGAAAGATTCTTCAAGAACTGTGGGTACAACTTCTCCGCCAAGTTGATCCACGCCGGGCAGCAGGAGGTGAACATCGGAAACGGACCACCTTTTTTGAGTCTCTCCAGGAACTCAGATCCTTCTTCCATGATCGTCAAGTCCGCTGCGAAGTTCGTGTCGAACACGTAGTTGAACCCGAGTCTCCTCAGTGCGGCGACCATCTTTCCGGTGGAAATGCTGCCCACTTCCATGCCGAACTCCTCACCCAGTGCCACGCGCGTCGCGGGGGCAGTTTGTACGATGAGTACCTTTTCGCGTTTTTCGAGCTCTTCGAGAACCTTTCTTATGTTCACGTTCTCTGTGATCGCTCCCGTGGGGCAAAAGGCAGAACACTGGCCACAGCTTATACATTCTGTTTCGTAGAGTGGCATATCGAAAGCTGTTTGGGGCAAAGTCTCGTAACCTCTATCGACCATGGAGTAGATGTCCATGCCTTGAAGTTCCGAACAAGCTCTCACGCATCTGCCACAAACCACACATTTCTCAAGATCTCTCACCACTGCTGGAGAACTCAGATCCAACGCGATGGTCCTGACTTCGCTGGGGAAGATGTCCTGAACGTCATAGAGGTAGATCAAATCTTGGAACTCACACCTACCGTTGACGTCACAGGTCATGCAATCTTTTGGATGGCGGGACAACAACAAAGCGAGGTTGAACTTGACCGCGTTCGTGACGCGCGAGCTGTTCGTTCTGATCTTCATCCCGTCTTGAACCTTCGTCACACAAGCTGGCTGTAGGTTCTTCGCACCCTCAACCTCGATCACACAAACTCGGCAAGCGCCCGTTGGCTCGAGTCGTGGATGGTTGCACAGCGTTGGCACGTACACACCAGCTTGATTGCACGCCTCAAGAACCGTTACACCAGCCGGCACTTCGTACGCTTTCCCATTGATCTCGACTCTCACACCGGCCACCTTCAACCCTCCCCTTCTACGGCATTGGCTCGCTCCAAGTTCATTTTATCACAAAGGCTTCAGGCGGTCACCTTCTTCAGATGTTCTTTGGCGAGTTCAACGTAAGATGCGAACGCGTTGGGATCGTTAACGGCCAGCTCGGACAACATCTTTCTGTTGATGCTCACGTTTGCGAGCCTGAGGCCGTGGATCAACTCGCTGTATTTCAATCCATACTTTCTTGCGGCAATGTTTATCCTCGTGATCCAAACCTTTCTGAAGTCCCTCTTCTTTATCTTCCGACCAGCGAATGAGTACCATTTAGCCCGGATGTAATGCTGTTTCGCGAGCTTGTATCTTCTGCTGATCGCACCTCTGAACCCCTTAACAGCCTTCAGAATCTTTTTTCTCTTCTTTCTCGCGTGCATTGATCTTTTGATCCTCATGGTTTACCTCCTTTCTCAGACTCCGAGAAGTCGTTTGACCCTCTTCGCGTCGCCTTTGTCCAGTACGTCCTTCTTTCTCAGTTCGCGCAGAGCGGATCTTCTTCTCTTTCCAGTGGTGTGCCTCGTTCGCGCATGGTTGAAAAGGATCTTGCCGTTCTTGGTCACTCGAAACCTCTTTGCGGCCGTCTTGCACGTTTTCATCTTGTTCTTGGCCATAACCTCAAACCTCCCTCATTCTTCCTTCGGCTTGATCTGCATCCACATGTCTTTCCCTTCGAGTTTCGGTTCGACCTCGACCACGCCTATGTCACTGACATCTTGTGCGATCCTTTTGAGTATCTCTTCGCCCTTCTCCGCGAAGGTGATCTCCCTGCCTCTGAACATGACCGTCACTTTGACCTTGTTGCCCTCTTCAAGGAAGCGTCTGATGTGTCTGACCTTCGTCTGGTAATCGTGCTCGTCGATCTTGACCCTGAACTTCATCTGCTTGATCTCTTGAACCTTTTGTTTCTTCTTGGCTTCCTTCTGTTTCTTGGCAAGCTGGTACATGTACTTGCCGAAGTCCATGATCTTCGCGACCGGTGGATCGCTGTTGGGTGAGACCAAAACTAAGTCTAAACCCTCTTTCCTCGCAAGCTCTATGGCTTTGTACGTGGGCATGACACCCAGTTGCTTACCATCCTGTCCCACCACTCTGACCTTTGGTAACCTTATTTGCTCGTTCTTCAGAAAGATCTGCTCTTTCTCGATGCTCTCTACCTCCCTAAGAAAAAAGGCGGGCAAAGCCCGCCTCCCTGATCTCATTCAGGAGCCATCTCAACCCCTTCGACCGAGTCTCGGGGTGGGAAGCAAGGCTTCCGCTTTCGTTACTGGTGGGCCGTGCAGGATTCGAACCTGCGACCCCCTGATTAAGAGTCAGGTGCTCTACCTGCTGAGCTAACGGCCCACACCATGGTGCCCCTGGGAGGAATCGAACCTCCATTTGCGGATTAGGAATCCGCCGTTCTATCCATTGAACTACAGGGGCTTACACCTTTAAGTATCCTACCACGCGCTCACACAAAAATCAAGAGGTTCGATTCCAATCTTCAAGATTCTGTCTTTCCCATCAAACCTGACATGATGAACGATTCAATCGATTTCAGAGCAGAACCTGAGGACGCCGTAGCCGCGAGGGCTTCCGTTATCAATTTTGCCGCGGTTTGTGAGTCTATCTCTGGGTTGACCAGTTCGTTCTTCTTTCCCTCTTCTATGAGCTGTGCCACTCTGTTCAAAAAATCATCGTAACGCCTTTTGAGCCTCTTCCAAACGTCTCCTTTTCCAGATTCATCCAACACACTCGCGCGTTCCTTCTCTATCACCCTTGACAAAACTTTTCTGCTCGTGACGAAATCTATATAGGCTCTCAGGAATTTCTTGATCTTTTTGACGTAGTAATTCTCATCCTCAACTTCCTTGAAGATGTGGTTCTCGAGTTCTTCCAACGCCCTGTTCCAAACTTCCTCGAAGAGCACCTCTTTGCTCGGAAAATAATAGTATATGAGTGGTTTTCGCACTCCGGCACGCTGTGCGATTTCCTCCATGCTGACACCGTCGAAGCCTCTTTCAGAGAAGGCGGCCTTCGCCGCCTCCAAGATTCTCTCCCTGGCGTTGGACAAATCGGCCACTCCCCATTCTCATTTCAGAGTTTTGTCGACAGCGAGTGCCTCCTCTTTGTTCGCATAACGTTTCATCCTGGTCTCGTAATTGTAGATCCCCCTGTTCACAGGGTAACGATCGACGTACCCGTGTTCGTACCAGAGCTTGTCTGCATAAACTTTCCATTCTTCAGCGAGTTTGTCTATCTCAGGTGCGAGATCTTCGACGACACGTTCTGAACCTTCGTGCTGCGGAATAGCGTTGAAGTGTTTCACCATGGCCCTGTACACCTTCGGATTGTCTATGATTGGACATGGCCTGAACAAGTTGTTGGAGTACGGAACCATACGCTTGTAAGATTCGAAGAACGGCGATTTCAATATCTCCAGCAATGATTTTTCTCTTATGCTGTCCACCGCGTACTGTTGAAAGACGCACGGTTCGACATAGCCTTTCGCGTTCACGTGGAAGTACTTAGCACCCGCAGCAAGACAGCCGTGCGTCAGAAAACCGTGGTTCCAGAAGTCCGCAACGAAGGCAAACTTACCGCTCAGTCTCACCTGATCGGTCTTGAAGAACCTCTCATACCTCTGCTGAGGTGTCGGAACCAAGTCCATCGACGCGTTCATACCAACGGGCATGTACTGGAAGACCCAAGCGTAGACCACTTGCTGCTCTTCGAGGAACTGCCAGAACTCATCTTTCATGAGCGTGTCATGGTTCATCCTCGTCGCAGTTATCGATGCTCCGAACGGTACGCCGTATTTTCTCAACCTCTCCCAAGCCTCGAGCACGCTCTTGAACACACCCCTGCCTCTCCTCCAGTCTGTGTCGAGCTCGAAACCTTCCACAGATATCGCCGGAGTTGCGTTCCCAAGTTCGGACAGTTTCTTCGCGACCTCTTCCGTTATCAAGGTCCCGTTCGTGTAGATCAAGAAGTAATTATCGTCGAACTCTTCCAGTATCTCCATCAGGTGTGGCCAGTAGAACGGCTCGCCTCCCGTGATGACCCAGAAGTACAGTCCAAGTTCGTTTCCTTCGCGAATGACCTTGCTGACCTCTTCTTTGGTGAGCTCGTACTTTCTTCCGTAGAGTCCCGCATAGCAACCAACGCAGTTCAGATTGCACGCGTACGTCGGACTTATCACTCCGAGTTTCGGTAGCACAACTTTGTGCTCGTGCATTTTCTGCTGTCTTATTGGTTCACCAAGGGCGAACTCGTTGATGATCAGGTTGTTTATGATCTTCTCAACGCACTTAGGGCTGGAACGCCTGAACACCTTGACCCAACTCGTGATCATCGGATGTTTGTCCTTCGCCATGAGTGCGAGTTTCTTCAGCCCACTCTTTGAGGGCTCCTTCGTCAAGGCACTGAGAGTTGAGAACAACTTGTACAAGCCTTCCTCGTCTGTGTTGCGAAGCACCGAAGCGACGAGTTTTCCAGCTTGGTGGTATATGAAACCCTTCACTCCTCCAACGACTGCCATGTGAATACCTCCTTTACCGACTGGTCAGTAAAATGCTAACGAGACTCTTTTGCTGTCACATTACTCATGCGTAACGTCTCATTGAAGCCCATCGACCTCAGCTTTTCGACCAACAGCTGTGTCGCACGCACATCGTCTTCGTTGTACTTCATCACCGTGTCGAGCAGCGAAGGATCTTTCGTTGAGAGCCACATCTGGAAATATTTGCACGCACGCCAGCCGTCGAGTTTCGTGCGCCAACTGAAACCGTAGTAGCGAGCAACGCTCTTCAGCGAATAGCTGAACAACGGCAATGCGACGTGCCTGGACAGAATTTGGTACACGTCGACGAACCGTTTCCTCAACCGAATGTAGTCACTCTCGACACCGTGAAGTCGCGCGAGCTCTCTGAAGTGCGTAGGTTCGTACGCGCAGTAATGATAGATGGGACCATCCTTGGAGAGGAGAAAATCGATGACGCGTTTGAAAACGGCGCCTTCGTGCTCTTTATCTTCGCACAGGAAGGGAATGTACTCGTCGCCGCTGAGGATCCCGAAGAGATAATCGTACCCAGCGACCACGTGCGACTCTATGTCGAGGAACAAACCCTCGGGAAGCGCTGGAATGGACTCCAAAAGGATTGGGCGTCTTTCGAGCAGAGCTGTCGCTTTCTTTTTCAATTTCTCGAGGACATCCTTTGAGAAATCCTTCAACTTTTGAGTGTTAAGCAGATCTTCGAGGTCTTCAATACCCTCTCTGAGCAGCTTCGCCCTCGTTCGTTCGTTCAAACCGTGAATCGCGAGCAGATCTTTCTTTCTAATCAATGCTTCGCTACACTCTATCACGTGAGGACAAGTCTTGCACAAGGATGTCGGTCTGGGATCGTACAGTTCTTCTCTGAACGTCGTGATGTTTTCAAGCAGTGAAATCAATCTTGGAAGAGCGTCCCGCCAATCGAGGTCGACCTCAAAATACGGCGAAGAGATGGTGACCCTATTCACAGGAAAACCCCGCTGAGAGAAGATGTAGGCATGGTAAGCGGCTTCGACTGCGTATTTTTGCTTGAATCTTTTTGCTTCTTTCTTCAGAACCAATCTCCAGCCGTTTTCCTCCAAGACTGCGAGATCTGGGTCCGCAATGAACCTCACACCGAAGATCTCCGCTTCGAGGATTGGTCTTTCGACGGAAAAACCGAATCTGAGTAACTCTGAGGAGTCCAACGGTGCCTCTGATCGTTCGATCGTACCCTTGTCGAGTTGAAACCTCCTGGGACAGAGCAAAAACTGCTCCAGATCGTCGTACCAAATGGGCTCATTCATAGTTTTTCCACCATTCCGTGTGTGTTGCTTTGATCGTTTGTTCAACGAAATACTTGATTCTTCTGAAGCTGTTCTGCCAGTAGGTGTCGTTTGATGTGCTCTCCAAGAGATTCTCCACTCGTGAGAAAAGTTCCTCGTTGAGTTTTGAAGATCTCATGGGTCTTCTTGCCTGGAGGGCTCTCGCGGCGCACATGAGTTCAATCGCCGAGAGCATCTCAACATTTTCAAGGACCTTCAGCAGTTTCAAACATGCGTTCATGCCCATGCTCACATGGTCTTCTTGGAAACCACTGGTTGGAATCGTGTCAGTGGATGCAGGGTGTGACAAAACCTTGTTCTCGTTGCACAGTGCGGCCGCCGTGTACTGCCATATCATCAGGCCAGAATTGACACCCGCTTCTCCGAAGGCCAAGAATGGAGGTAAGCCTTCGTTCAGTTTGGGATTCAGCAGCCTATCGATCCTCCGCTCGATCATGTTGCCGAGGTCGGTGAGCGCTATGCACAAAAAGTCCGCAGCGAAGGCGAGGGGTTCTCCGTGGAAGTTGCCCTGCGAGATCACTCTGTCTCCGTAGACGATCGGATTGTCCGTCGCGGAGTTGATCTCATCTTCGACAGTCTTCTTCACGAAGAACAGAACGTCCAAAACGGCTCCATGGACTTGAGGTATGCAACGTAAAGAATAAGCATCCTGAACCCTCAAGCAGTTCAGGTGTGAGGTCCTCAGCTCACTGGCTTCGAACCTCTCTCTCAACATCTTGATAATGACGGCTTGTCCACGGTGTCTCCTCGTCTTTGCCACTGCGTCGTCGTAAGCGTCGGGCGAAGCGAACAAAACGTCCGCACTCAACGCGGCGACTTCTGTGGAGAGACGAACCAGATTGAGCGCATCGTTCACAGCCAAAGCCAGGCACGCCGACATGGCCTGCGTACCGTTGACGAGACTGAGTCCTTCCTTCTCAAGCAGTTGGATGGGCTCAAAGTTGAACAGTTGTAACGCGTCGCGCGTTGGCCTGCGTTCACCATCGATCATCACTTCGCCTTCTCCGATGAGCACGAGTGCAACGTGGGCGAGTGGTGCCAAATCTCCACTCGCACCCACGGACCCTTTGGATGGAACGTACGGCACTATCGACTTGTTCAACAGCTCACAGAGTTTTTCGACGACGATCGGTCTGACCCCCGAATAACCCAGAGCCAGAGTGTACGCCCTCGTCAAGACCATCGCTCGAACCACATCAGTAGGCAAAGCTTCACCAACCCCACAAGCGTGAGACAAGAGGATGTTCCTTTGGAGTGACAACAACTTATCTTTTGGTATCTTCGTCGTTGCGAACGCTCCGAAGCCAGTGTTCACACCGTAGGTGGGTTTCTCCAAACTTGCGAGCTTTTCAATGACGATTCGAGAATGCCTCATTCTATCGATCGCTGATGGAGATAGGCTGACCTGTTCGTTGTGTCTGGAAACGTTGACGATCGAACGCACATCCAGATCGTTCTCACCTATGAGCAAACGCGACCACCCCAAGAGCAAATTTATCACACGTGCCGTTGAAAAGACAAAAAGTTTAGCCTTTGTGATATCATTTGTTGTGAAAAAAGCACACGGAGAGGGGTGTGCTGCTTTGGACAAGATCGTTGAGCTGCAAGAACTGCTCGACAAGTTGTTAGAGGACTACAAACGTTTGAAAGAAGAAAACGAACAGCTTTGGAGTCAGATGAACGAGGTTCTCAACAAGCTCGAGCAAGTGGA
>JAPYWY010000244.1 GCA_028276125.1 Pseudothermotoga sp. | reverse complement strand
TCCCCAACAGTGGTGATGATCGAGCCGACGTTCAGATACTCGGCTCTCTGAGATTTCCACAGCTTGCGTTCAAAAAGATCACAGAGCGCGAGCTCGAACAGCTGAAGGAAAAGATCGAAATCGTCGAGGAAGAGATCGAGCAAGTCCGACAGACCCTGAAAGGCCTAAGGAAAAACTCGTACGAGTATCATGTAAACATGCACAAGCTTTTGAGCAAGAAAAGAACGTTGCTCGAACTGACAGTTTCTCTCGCGCTGAATCGGGGAAAGGTGCCAAAACGTCTGATGAGAAAACTCAACGAACTTCGGGCAAAGAGGAGGATCTACGACTACATCGTCGAACTTCTGAAGGAGGGAGCAAGATGAAGTATCGCAACGACATCCCAGAGGTTGAAAAGTGTGACATCGTGGTGGGTATACCGAGTTTCAACAACGCAACGACCGTAGCCCACGTCGCACGAACGGCTGCTGAAGGTATCAGAAGGTTGCAACTCAAAGGGCTCATCGTGAACTCGGATGGAGGCTCAACGGACGGAACTGTGGAAGCCTTTCTGGCCAGCGATACCTTTGAAGTTCCAAAGTTTTCGCTGAGATACAAGGGCATACCCGGCAAAGGTAGTGCCGTCAGGGCACTGTTCGAGGTCGCACACAAATCGAAGGCTACAATCTTCATAATGCTCGATTCGGACCTTCGTGGCGTTGAACCTTGGTGGATAGAACGCATGGCGAGACCCATCCTCGAAGAAAAAACAGACTACGTGACACCACTGTACTTGAGACACAAGTACGATGGTACGATCACGAACAACGTCTGTTATCCGTTGACCTCGGCACTCTACGGTGTGAAGGTGCGTCAGCCCATAGGTGGAGATTTCGCCGTGGGCTCGAAATCGATCGAAGTCTTTTTGAGCAAGCCTGAGAACGTCTGGCAAAGTAATGTCGCACGCTTTGGCATCGACATATGGATGACGACGACGGCGATCAACGAGTTGGAAAAGTTGCCCGTTCAGGCAGCGTTGGGCGCCAAGGTTCACGATGTGAAAGATCCTGGCAAACAACTTCAGGGCATGTTCGTTCAGGTCGTTCAAACGCTCTTTGAGCTCATGATTGAATACCAAGACAGATGGAAAACCGTCGGTGAACTGATCGATACAGAAATCTACGGTGAACAGCCCGCACAGCGAGTCGAAGAAATCGTTGTGGACTTGAAAAATTTGAAAGAAAAGGCGAGCAAGACTCTGAGGGAAAGAATGCCGTCCAGAGTATCGTTGCGAAGAGAGCTTCTCGAATCGATACTCGAGAACGGCACACTGGGCGCAGAACAATGGGTTGAAACCGTCTATGAGTTCGCGTTAGCATACAAGAGAGAAAGGAGCGAAGAACTCGTTCTGGATCTTTTACCGTTCTACTTCGCGCGCGTGGCGGACTTCGTCGAGAAAACCAAGGACATGGACAGCGTCGAGGCAGAAAAGCTGATAGAATCTCAGCTTCAGCTCTTCATGCGGCTAAAGGAACCGTTCAAAAGGAGATGGTTCGTTGATACTTGACAGTTTGCTTGGAATGTACGACAGGCTCAGTGAATCTGAAAAGAAAGTGGCTTCTTACATTCTCGAAAGACCCGACGATGTGATCCACTACTCGATAACGGAATTCGCGAGGATCGTAGGAGTGAGCGAGACGACGATCTACAGGCTGGTCAGAAAGCTGAAGTTCGATGGATACCAGTCCTTCAAAATCGAGCTCACCAAGCAAACCAGTGGTGCGAGGATCTATCCGACGAGCGCCAAGGATGCCTTCGACGAGTACATAGACCAGATGAGATCCTTCATAGACCGCTTGCCGTCGACGCTGAAGAAAGAAGATGTGGAAAAAGCCGCAGACTGGGTGATCCAATCCCAAAAGACAATCTTCTTCGGTGTGGGGCTTTCGGCGGTCGCGGCGGAGTATGGAAGCTTGTTGCTCTCTCTACTGGGTTTTCCTTCTTTCTACTACAACGATCCTCACGCACAGGTGATCGTGGCGACAAGCCTTTCGGACAAAGATGTTGTCGTATCGGTCAGCCACAGCGGTAACATCAGAGACACCGTCAAGTCCACGCAGGTGGCGAAGGATGTGGGAGCCAAGACCGTGGCCATCACTGCTGGCATAGGTTCACCCTTAGCTTCGGTTGCCGACATGGTCCTCTACAGCCCCACCGCAAGGTTTGAAAAGCACGAGTTTCTCAGGGGAAACTTGGGCGAACTGGTGGTGGTCGAGATACTCTTCAGAACGATCCTCAAAAAGATATACTCCGAGAAAGAAGAACACCTGAACGGTTTGTCCGAAGTTCTCAGGCCCAAGAGGTACGAGGAGGAAAAGAGATGAAGATCGCACTCGTGCACTTCAGGGCTGGTTTCACGGATGGAGTTTCTTTGGAGATGGAAAAGTGGAAGACAGTGCTCGAGGGACTTGGGCACGAAGTGATCTACGTGGCTGGAGAGTTCGATCAAGCTCAGGGTGTAGAGATACCCTCTCTGTCGATGAATGACGCCACAAACTTGTGGATTCACAAAAACGCGTTTGAAAAGCTAACTGTAGATGAACGAACCTTCGAAGATGCATTCGACGCATACGTTGAAAGGATCAAATCTGAGCTGAAGAACTTACCAAAACTTGACCTTCTCATCATCAACAACATCTTCTCACTCGGGTTCAATTTGGCCGCCGCGGCGGCACTCACAGAGTTTGTGAGAGAGAAGAATTTGAAAGTCATAGCCCATAACCACGATTTCTACTGGGAGAGGGAAAGATACTCAACGCCTCAGTGCGAGTACGTGAAGAGAACACTCGAAGAGTACTCCCCCCCGAAAGATGGACTCATCCTTCACGTGACGATCAACAGACTCGCACAAGAGGAACTGCGGCGAAGAAAGAATATCGATTCCGTCGTTGTACCGAACGTGTTCGACTTCAACCAACCTGTTTGGCGAATCGATGAGTACAACAGAGACCTCAGATCCGTTCTCGGCATATCCGAAGACGATCTTGTGGTACTGCACGCCACCAGGATC
>JAPYWY010000243.1 GCA_028276125.1 Pseudothermotoga sp. | reverse complement strand
GTTGAGCTCGAACCTCAGGTCCCCGTTGACTCTCACGATGAACTGGAGCCATTCTTCGACTGCCGTGTTTCCCTTCGGATAATATATCGTGAGGGGTTTTTCTCTGTCACCCATCGAATTGTTGCGCGAGTTTATTATCGTCCACAAACCAGATATGTGATCGACGTGACCATGGGTGAAAAAGATGTACTTTATGGCGTAGATCTTGTTCGCCATGGTCAAGGAGACGCCTTCACCGGCGTCGAACAGTATCCTTTCCGGTGCGTAGTAAATCCATGTTGAATACAGTGCCTTCGAGTATATTTGAAGTATCAGCTTTCTTCACTCCTTCTGCCCAGCGATGACTTCCACCTTTACCGTACCTTTGACGCCCCCAGGCAGTCTCAGTTTCACATCGTACAGTCCAATCTCCTTGATGGGTCTTTCGAGCTCGATCCATTTCTTGTCGATCTGCATCCCGACACTGTCACTCAAAAAGTCTGCGAGTGCCACGCCCGTGAGAGCCCCGAAGAGCTTGCCTCCCGCTCCGGCCTTCACCTCGATCCTGTGAACTTTTCTCTGAAGCTGCTTCAGGATCTCTTCGCTCCTCTTGCGCGTCAGATCTTCCTTGTGCTCCTTCAGAGCTCTTTCGTTCTCTATTCTCTTGATCTCGCCCTCCGTGGCGGGCCTGGCAAGACCTTTGGGTATCAAATAGTTTCTCGCGTACCCATCGCTCACTTCTTTCACTTCGTTGGCTTTTCCCGTGCCGGGAACATCCTTGAGCAGTATGACCTTCACCCTTCTTTCCCCCTTCCTCAAATTCATTATACTTGTTCGGTCGACAAACGCTTCAAAATTGATCTTTCGTTTCAACCGCACAAAGAGCAGTTCAACACGAGTGAAATTTCCATGGGATATACTTTTCTGGGTGAGAACATGGAGTACGACGTGTACTTGAAGATGGACAGTAACGACGTTCACACGCTGAGTTACATACTTGAAGTCGAGGACAATCTCTTGAACATGAGAAAATACGAAAACGGTGTTTTGAGAATACTCGTGCCAGCGGATCTGCTCGACGAGTTGTTGAATTTCCTACAGAACGTCAAGGACTACGTGAAGTTCGAACTTCTGGACGTGAGGTTGAACCGTGGGACTATTTGACCTTCTCAAACCCGATGAGTTCGTGGACGATCTGAAGGACTTACAGATCGAAAGGTACTTTTCGATGGGAAAGGACGTGTTCGTCTTCGACTTCGACAACACGCTTGGACTTTGGAGGAACGCGGAGATAAAGGAAGATCTCAAAGATATGCTCGAGCAACTAAAATCGAAAGGTGCGAGGGTCTTCATCGTATCGAACGGTCGACCAAGAGAACTGAGGGGTCTGGATGGTTTCAGCATCGTATGGCGCGCCGGGAAACCCTTCTCCATGAGACTGAGGAGGATCTTCGAGGGTTTCGAACCTTCTCGCGTGGTCCTCGTGGGCGATCAAATCTTCACCGACGTGATCACGGGAAAGAGGTTCGGTTTTTACACGATCAAGGTGAAACCTCTATCGGATAGAGAGTTCCTCGGCACCAAAATGCTCAGATTCTTCGAGAGATTCTTGCTCAAACGTTGGAAAGGAAGTTGAACGATGAAGTGTAAAGGATGCGGTGCCGAGCTCCAGCACGAGGACGAGATGCTCCCAGGTTACATACCGAAGGAAGTCTTCGAGAAGAGAACCTTGGCGGGTGAAGAAGTACTCTGTCAAAGGTGCTTCAGGGCGAGGCACTACGGTAAGTTGATGCCCGTTCGATTTGAAGATTTCTGGAGTCAGCTCATAAACGTCATCAAAGAAGTGGACGTCGTCGTGTGGATCCTGGACATCACAGATTTTGAGGGTAGTTACGATCCGAAGATCTCCGAAATGCTCTCTTCGGTCAAGAAAATCTTCGTCATAAACAAGATCGATCTGCTTCCGAAGGCTGTGACTGTTCAAGAAATAGAAGGATGGGTGAGGAGACAGATCAACGAAGAACCACTCGACTTGATCCTCACCAGCGCGACGAGACGTTACGGCTTGCGAAGGCTTGAAGAGAAAATCCTTCAGTTTCGCCGGGTTCTCTTCGTTGGTGTCACGAACGTTGGTAAGTCTTCACTCTTCAAGGCACTCACAGGGAAGGATGTGAGCATCACACCTTTTCCCGGGACGACCCTGGGGCTGATACGTGCAAAAGTTTCCAACACCGTCTTGCTCGACTCACCCGGCATGACCACGGGTCATAGGTTGATAGATCTTCTGAGCCCAGAAAGCCAGAAAAAGCTCACACCGACGGATCATCTGAGCAGGTTCACATTCAAGCCCAACAGAGACAGCGTCATCTTTCTCGGAGGCGTGTGCAGGCTGGACATCGAGTTCGATTCAGAGCTTAGACCCATCTTCCAGATCTTCGCGAGCGAAGCTGTGAAGTTCCACCAGACCAACAAGGTCAAGGCCGATACGCTTTGGAGAAGACAGTATGGTAAACTCCTCGTTCCCCCATTCGATCCGCGGGAATTGCCGATGGAGAGCTTGAATTTTCAGGAAAAGAGAATAGAGTTGAACGTCTCGGAGGAGCTGGCGATTGCGGGTTTGGGTTGGGTGAGCGTTCGTCGAGGTCCGTTTGAAACATGTTTGAAAACCATCGATGGTATATATGTAAGAAAGAGAGAAGCTTTGATAAACCCAACGAGAAAGGAGAGATGAACATGAAGAGGAAGGAACCTGGTATCGTGGTTGGAGTCAGCAACAGGCACGTACATCTGTCGAGGGGGGACCTCGACATCCTGTTCGGCGAGGGTTACGAGTTGAAACCAATCAAGGACCTCGGTCAGCCCGGTCAATTTGCTGCGGACGAGAAGGTCATAATTGTTGGACCGAAGGGAGCCATCGAGGGTGTGAGGATTTTGGGACCCGTTAGAAAGGAGACACAGATTGAGCTATCCAGAACGGACGCCTTCAAGCTCGGTGTGAATCCACCGGTGAGAGACTCGGGAGACATAGAGAATTCTCCAGGGATCGTCATCGTTGGACCGAAGGGCGTCGTTGTGAAGAGC
>JAPYWY010000228.1 GCA_028276125.1 Pseudothermotoga sp. | reverse complement strand
GGACAAGACTTCAACCTCTTGAACAGTTCAACGATCATTGCACAACCTATTCTATCGTCCATAGCTTTACTCACCAGATAATCTCCCATCTCAAAGAAGTGGCTGTCGTAGACACCAAAGGAACCTATGGGCACTTTGCTCTTGGCTTCTTCATAGCTCTTCGCGCCTATGTCGACGAACATGTTGTCCAAAGTGAGATTCGTCCAGTTCTTCTTCCTCTCTTCCTCTGTTTCACCCTCAACGTACACCACCCCCACCGTGTTTGCAAATCTTACACGGTGCCCAACGAAAGTCTGGGGCAACACTCCCCCAACAGCGTCAACCCTCAAGAAACCTTTCTCGGTGATGTTCGTCACCACCAATCCTATCTCGTCGCTGTGCGCATCGAACAGGATCTTCTTTCCACTGCTTCCGTATTTCCACACGAGCAAGTTTCCAACCGCGTCGAACTTGTAACCGTCTATGTAGTTTGACAGCTCTTCGAGGATCAACCCGTGCACTTCTGATTCTCTACCACTCGGACCATAAGCTTCTGTCAGTTTCCTGATGAGTTCTGTCATTTTGCGAATACCTCCCCTTCTTCGAGGATCTTCTCTATCAAACGAACCGTGTTCGCGTAGTCATCGAAGTCAATCATGCAAACAGGACTGTGAATGTAACGAGTCGGAACAGAAATCACACCCGACGCTGTTCCGGGGCCCGTTCTGGCAAGCCTGCCGGCATCCGTTGAACCCTGCGTTCTTCTCCTGAACTGATAAGGTATTCCGTGTTTCTCGGCGACCGACAATATTGCTTGGAAAACTTTCTGGTTAACCACGTAGCCACTGTGCATGAAGGTCACTGCTGGACCTTCACCCAAGTGCGTCGACCAACGGTCCTTCTCCAGTCCTGGATCATCGCCAGCGATAGTACCTTCTATGACGATGGCAACGTCTGGCTTCACTTGCTCCACCACCACGGCGCTGCCACGCAGCCCTACTTCTTCCTGAACGACGAAAGCGAAGTATACGTCGTTCTCATAGCGCTTCTGGATGTCTATGACATCCATCAACACCGAGCAACCCACGCGGTCGTCGAAAGCCTTCCCACTCGCCCTGCGACCGTCTTCCCTGTATTCGGTGACGAAGTTCACGTAATCACCTATCTTGACCATCTTCAGCGCTTCATCTTTGTTCTTAGCCCCTATGTAGATCCTCAGTTCTTCGAACTTCGGTGGCCTGAGCAGTTGATCCTTCTCTTGAAGATGTATCGGCTTGAACCCAATCACGCCGGGAATCGAATCGTTGATCTTCACCTGCTTGCCTAACACCACCTGAGTTTCCACAGACCCGACTGGAGCGAAGCAGAGCGTACCGTCTTCATCAATGTTTGTCACCATGAATCCCACTTCGTCCATGTGTGCAGCGAAGAGAATCTTTCGATTAGCTTTTGTACCCTTTTTGAAAGCGATCAGATTCCCGAGCCTGTCTTCCCAAATCTCATCGACTTTATCTTGAATCTTCTGCTTTATGAAACTGCGCACTCTGCTCTCGTCACCTGAAGTTCCGTTGATCAACGATAGCTCTTTAAGATACAAAACCAACACCTCCTCACTCGGCCACGATCAATGCCAAGAGTCTTGCCGTTTCCTCGACATCCTTCGGATCGACTACCTCGACGGGCGTGTGCATGTACATGAGCGGTATCGACACGAGTAAGGTTCTGACACCGATCCGTGTGATCTGTACTTGGTCCGTGTCCGTGCCGGAACGAGCTGGTATTGGTTCAATCTGTGTCTTCACTCCATTTCTCTGCGCAACTTCAACCGCACGTTTATAGAATTCTGGATCGATCGCAGGTCCCACTGCGAGAGCGGGTCCTTCACCGAGTTTGATCGTCGGAAACGCGCCCTGCTTCACGTTCGCGTGAGTCACGTCTACGACGATCGCTTCGTCCAGTTCGAGCTCGTAAGCGATCGAACTGGCTCCCGGACCATTGATCTCTTCTTGACTCGAAAAGATGAAATATACATCCGACTCGTGCTTCAACTTTTGAAGTGACTCTGCAGCGAGCAAGAGTGAAACACAGCCAGCCCTGTTGTCCAAGGCCTTCCCACAGACTTTACCGTTGATCTCCATTGCCTTGACGTCGAAGACGCAAACGTCACCGACACGCACCGCGTCCGCGGAACTGTCACACGAGACATCAACGAAGATCTTGTCGTAATCTGGGAAACGTGCCCTGTGTTCTTCTTTTTGAAGGTGAGGCGGAAGCGTTCCCACGATACCACTGATGGTTCCCTTTTTCGTATACACCTTCACCCTCTGCGCGAGCAAGACCTTCGGATCGACCCCTCCGACGGTTTCCAGCCTCAGAAAGTTTCCTCCTTCCACCTTTGCCACGATGAAACCAATCTCATCGACGTGGGCAAAGATCCCGACTTTCTTTTTTCCAGAGCCTTTCTTTTCGCCCACAAGGGTACCAACTCTGTTGCGCCAAGTTCTGTCGCACACCCTCGCCAGCATGAGCTCTATCGCATCGAGCACCATCGTTTCAAAACCAGACGGTCCGTCCAAATTCGAAAGCTGTGTGAGCAACTCTTTTGTGTTCAACGCACATCACTCCTTCGTCTCCGAACTTGATACTCAAGGTGTTCTTGACATCTTGCTTTTTGTTGGATCTAATCTTTTGTGGAAAATCAGAACATGCTCGTGTTATGAAGAACGCAAATCCTTTTGAGTAAAGATCGATTCATCCACGAGTAGATCTTTCAACGATATCAATGAATTGAGCTGCGCCGAGTTCGTTAGCCATGATTTTATCGTAGACACCCCTTTCTCTTAATTGTTCGGCTATGGAATATTCAGCTGGATACATCGAAATATAAGTCTGCCAAAATCCCGCGCGTTGCACATAGCTTTTATCGCACAGAAAACCTACCAGAACCGCCTGGATCTTTTCGAGTCTCTTGTTTTGAGAAATGTTTATCTTCTTTCTGCTGTAGTACTGGGTCAAACCGTACAGATTCAGTCCACCACCCACACCGTCTTTCATTCCATAGACCACGTTTTTTATTCCCGACATGTAGATCGCTCCAAAACACATGACACACGGTTCCATAGAAGTATAAATAACGTAATCAGAGACGTCTAAATCGTCTGGGATTCTTTTCATAGAAACCAGTGCATTCAATTCAGCATGAGCAATGCTGTTACCAAAGACTGGATAACCTTTAGGCTCTGATTCGTGAATGGTGTTTCTACCCTTCGAGATTATCTGTCCTTCAGCATTTGTAATTACCGAACCGACCGGAAAACAACCTGACCTCAATGACTCAAGACAAAGCTCGACTACTTCGATCTCCATCATGTTACCTCCAAAAACCAGTTGATTCAAG
>JAPYWY010000042.1 GCA_028276125.1 Pseudothermotoga sp. | reverse complement strand
TCTTTCTTCGCCAAGGTCAGATCGTTGAACAGCCTGAGCGTCGGACGGATACACAAGAAAGTCGCCAGTTTGGTTTCGAGGGAGTTCCAAGCCAAATGTCTCGAGCAACTCTTTCCTCGACTCAGCGAGCGTGAGCTCAGTGTAGTGAAACGCGCCATGAACAGTAAATGTGCGAAGAAGTATGGCAACGATGAAAATTATCGTAAAAGCACAGCGTTGGAAGCGCTCATAGGTTATCTCTATCTCACAGGCGATCGGGACCGATTGCTCGAAGTTTTGAGCTTCAGTTTGACAGAGAACGGCGATGATCGTGTACGGTAGGAACGTCCTCGAAGAGGTTCTGAAATCGCATCATCCGGTGAAGATGGTCTATCTGAGGAAAGATGAAAAAGATAGACCTTCTCAGCTCATTGAGAAACTCAAGAAACTGAATTGTCCGTTCACCTTCGTCCCAGACAAGAAACTTGCCGAACTCTGCGGTGAAGCGAAGAATCAAGGTGTCGTGGTCGATCTGGAGTTCAGGTACGCGGATGAATCCGAAATCAAAGGTGACCTCGTGGTGCTACTCGACCACATAAACGATCCTCACAACCTTGGTGCGATTGCCCGCACCGCTTTGGCAGCGGGAGCCGGAGCGATCGTGATACCCAAGGATCGTTCCGTGGGCGTCACGCCCTCAGCTGTGAAGGTATCGGCAGGCACCTTGCTGAGGATCCCCGTCGTTAAGGTGACGAACCTTCCCAGAACCATAGATGATCTGAAAGAGAGGGGTTACTGGGTCTATGGTGCCGACATGGAGGGAACCAGCATCTACGAGGAGGATTTTCGACCACCCGTGGCGTTGGTCTTAGGGAACGAAGGCGAAGGTTTGAGCAGGCTCGTTAAGCAGAAGTGTGATCAGTTGATCGCGGTACCCATGTACGCCGACATAGATTCACTGAACGTTTCGGTGAGCGCGGGCATTATATTGTTTGAGATGGCCAGGAAAATGAGAAAAGTGGGGCGATGAACATGCTGACTGCGAAACACGTGGAACAAGCATACGAAAGAATTCATAGTTACGTCCACAAAACAACCATTCTCACGTCGAAAACGCTCAACGAAGTTAGTGGTTTGGAGATCTTCATGAAGGCTGAGAACTTTCAGAAGAGCGGATCTTTCAAAATTCGTGGTGCGCTGAACTTTCTTCTGTCGATGGACGAGCGAGAGCGTGAGCGGGGCGTCGTGACAGGTTCTTCCGGCAACCACGGTCAAGCCTTGGCGTTTGCTGGAAAGATGCTCAAAATCGACGTAAAAGTTGTGGTACCACAGGATGCCTCGCCGGCAAAAGTCGCAGCGATACAGGGTTACGGCGCGAAACTCGAGCGTTTCGGCACATCGTCTACGGAGAGATTGCGTCGAGCTCAAGAGATTTCAGAACAGGAGCAGAGAGTCTTCGTACCCCCGTTCGACCACTATTGGATCATGGCCGGTCAGGGGACCGTCGGACTGGAGATACTCGAGGAACTCGATGAAGTCGATGCCATTTTGGTCCCCTGCGGTGGGTGCGGCTTGATAGCCGGTATCTCAACGTACGTGAAAGAAAAACGTCCCTCCGTGAGGATCTACGGAGTGGAACCTGACCAGAGCAACAGCACTTATCTGTCTTTCAAGGCTGGACGGAGAGTAGAGCTTCACAACATTCAAACGATCGCTGACGGTTTGAGGACTGCGAGTCCAGGTGAGCTGACCTTTCCGATCGTGCAGAGGTACGTTGAAGATGTTCTCCTCGTTTCTGAAAGAGAGATCGCTCAAGCTGTGGTCTTTTTGCTCGAACGTTGCAAGATCTTGGTTGAACCATCCGGCGCTGTGACCGTCGCCGCGGCCATGTTTGGAAAGGTACCATCAAAAAACAAGAAAGTAGTGGCGGTGCTTTCTGGAGGGAATATAGATAAACAAAGACTGACCGAGATCTTTGCGATGAGTTGAGCGTGACTCACTTGGTGTGTCTGTGGGCAACCTTTGTTGCCGCAAAGGCCCAAGGTTTCAGTCTGTAACTGTATCCCATGCCTTTCACATAACCCACTATCGAAGGTATGATCTGCTTGCTGGTACCATCGTAACCTGCATCGATGTGGATTTCGGCACTGTCAAGGTGTAAGTTCTGCTTCACGAAGTTGGCCATCTCCAAACTCAGGTGGGCTTCTTCGAAGATCCTCGAATAGATGTCATAGTAACGGCGCTCACGCTTGATGGTGTAGAAATATATGGCCCCTACACCAGGTTTGTAAACCACGAAGACTGTAGCGAACGTTACAACACCGTCTCTCTCATCACTGTCGGAACCTATGAACAGCTTGAAAGAGCCATTGTTCAGAAATCTGTCAACGTACGATTTCACCTCGTCGATCTCCAATTCTCCATGAGTTGGACTTTTCAGTAAGAACTTATCACCTCCTGAATATCATCAAGGGTACCAACAGTTCTTCCAAAGTGAGGCTCCCGTGTTTGGATTTCAAGCTCTCTTCTTTCCCCGTGTACTTGAAGTAGAAGGAGTAGTTTTCTTTTGCGATGAGCACAACGTCTCCGATTCGCTCGATGCTCGCTGCGGGGATCGATGCAAGGTCACCGAAGAGTCTCTCGTTCAGCGATTGTTCCTTCGTCAACACCAAGGCCCTATCTCTGTATTTCTCACTTAGATATTCTATCATCGCTTGTGGCTGGTTGGTATAGATGTGCATCATCCTCATCTCTCCACCGGGTGGCACAGAAAAGTACGTCGAAACCTCGTCCTTCCACGACCACCAAGTTTCTCTCTCCCAAGGAGTGAAGATTTGCCCGTGATCCCCAAGGACTATCAACAGCACGTTACGTGGCAATACAGGCAGTATTTCTCTCGACAACATCCTCAGCAACCAATAGAGTTCGCTCTCGAACGCATCAGAATTGACGCCGAGCTTGTGGCCAATCGAATCGAGGAGTCCCCAGTACACGAAGCTGAAGGATGGTCCATCCTCCTGCAAGATCTCACGGAACTTCGCGAACATGTCACCGAAGCTCTGGTAAGACCTGATCGACGCCCCAACGTTGATGAGAGTGGAAAGGCCAGAACCCCTGATCGTTTTCGAGGTTAGAACGAAGCTTCTCACACCTACTTCCAACAGTTTTTCGAACAGGGTTTTTTCAAACATGAGCTCCTTGTTACTCAGCGTCGAAGTGACCCTTCCCATGATTGGTGAAGAGAGCTCTATCATGTTCAACAGTGTTCCGAGCTGTCGTATGTAGAGGATGTAACCCAGAACGCCGTGTTCGATGGGTGTGGAGGCTGTCAAAAGAGAAGTTATCGCAGCAGAAGTCGTGGTAGGAAAGACCGAAGTGGCTTCTAACACAACGTACTCTTGAAAGACGCGATCTTTGTTCAAGATCTTTTCCAAACTTGACATGCCCAGAGCATCTATGAGGAAGAACACAATTTTTTCGACACCGTTGGACACACCAGATATGAAGCGCTCGAAAGGATACGGTGCATGGCTGATTTGAGCGTTGAAATGCTTGAGGACGAAGTTGGACAAGTTCACCAGTGAAAAGTTCTCGTAGTCCGGTTTGAACAAACCCTGATCAATCTTTTCGAGCAGCATTCTTTCTCACCAAAATGAGTATAATTCATCTTCCGCATGATAGAATATCTCAAGACAAACAGAGACATGGGAGAAGTCAAAACCTGAGATGACAGAAAACAGTTCGAGGAGGTTTTCCCATGCAGAAGTACAGATGCATCATCTGTGGTTACGTTTACGACCCTGCTGAAGGTGATCCAGACAACGACATCGCGCCCGGTACGCCCTTCGACGATGTTCCCGAAGATTGGGTCTGTCCAGTGTGTGGTGCACCTAAGGAAGACTTTGAACCCATCGAAGAGTGAACCCCACGTAGGGGTTCACTCTTTCGTAGAGCGGGATCTTGTAACGATTGAGGATAGCAAGAAAATCTTCACCAAATCGCCTGGTACGAACGGAAGGAAAGACATGGAAAGCAGCTTCCACAGGTCTGGGTTAGAGCCTCTCGCGTAGAACCAAAGTGTCAATTGAATCAGGCCCAGACCGTGTATGATCAAAAAGTTGGCGAGGATCAGAGAAGCTATTTTTCCCATGAAAGATTTGGCCCTGAATTTTGAGAGAAATGCTGAAGCGAGTACGAAGCCAACCAGATAACCACCCGTGGGTCCCAACAGGACGCTCATGCCGGCCTTCCAACCGCTGAACCACGGAAGACCTGCAACACCTAACGCCACATACAGTGTTTGACTCAGCACCGACCAAGGTCCTATGAGAAACGGTGTGAGGAGAACTACGAAAGTTTGCCCGGTGATCGGAACAGGTGTGAAGAAAAGTGGTATCCTGATCTGTGCTGCCACGCCTGTCAAGACTGAGAACCCCAGCGCAATCAAGACCTTTACGACCGAACTCTTTCCTTCCAACGACTTTTCGAGCATTCGCACACCTCCAAACCGGATCTTAGAACGAGACTGTGCACGGCAAATTGAAGCGAGAGTTACAGAACTTCCGCTTCCGCGTTGATCTTCTGGAAACAATTTGGTGAAGTTTCATCAATGGTCAAGTTCGTATATAGGTATATGGGGAGCGCTCCTCGAGAGATGCCATCGTGTCACAGTTGAGCATTTCAATTGGTATAGGTCTAATCCGTTGGATCATTTGTCTGAACAAAACAGAATATACTTTTTGTGCTCCCCCGCATGCATTGTGTGAAGCGTACAGAGGTTTCGATATCACAAGGTTTGAGGAAGACCTCACGAAGGGAACGAGAGGTGGAAGATTTGAACACTGAGGTAAACGAAAGAAAGCTGAATGCGCAATTCCAGCCCCAGCAATGGGGCTTTTTTGCTTTGTTACAGAACACACCACAGCTGAGTGATCCTGCGATCCAACTCGTTGTAACAGTGTCTCAACACATCCCGCGTTCACATCCCCGCGAGCCGTGGTAAAATGCTAATGTAAAGTGAATATTCCCTCCCACAGGGGAAGGCCCTTGTATAACCCCGGGAATATGGCTCGGGGGTCTCTACCGGACAGCCGTAAACTGTCCTGGCTACAAGGGCTCATTTCTTTACCGGTAGAGACCAAGGCCTACCGGATTTTTGTTTTTATGGAGGTGAATTGTTTGAAAGAGGCGATACTGGTAGGCAGTGAAACGGATCTGACTCATGCCAAAGCCGCGGCAGAAGTTCTGGCCCAGTTTGGAGTGCCCTACGAGGTTCACGTTCTTTCCGCCCACAGGAACCCATTCGAAACGATTCAGTTCGCGAAAGACGCAGAAAAGAACGATTTTTCCGTGATAATAGCCATGGCAACTAAAGCCTCGCACCTTCCTGGAGTGATCCCTGCGAACACCACTTTAGCGGTTATAGGCCTGCCCCTTAACGTCTCTCTGAACGGGTTGGATGCCTTACTCTCCATCGTTCAGATGCCGACCAATGTTCCTGGCCGCGTGCACGGCGATAGATGGTGCCAAGAACGCCGCGTTGTTTGCGGTGTCGATTTTGCCATTGAAGAATGCCGATCTCAAGCAGAGACTTCTCTCGCACCGTGAATCGCTCAAGAAATGGGCATGCAAGAGAGATCTTTGAGGGGAGGATAAGCGCATGGAAAAACTCGAAATGATTTATGAAGGGAAGGCCAAAAGGGTTTACAGAACTGACAGCGAGGACTACTTGGTGATCGAGTACAAAGACGATGCAACCGCTTTCGATGGCAAAAAGCGTGGCGTGATACAGAACAAGGGCATGTTGAACAACAAGATCTCGGCCACGTTCTTCCAGCTGTTGGAGGAAAACGGTGTGAGAACGCATTTCGTTGAACTCTTGAGTGACAGAGAGATGCTCGTCAAAGCTGTGAAGATAATACCGATCGAAGTCATCGTTCGAAACATAGCTGCGGGTAGCTTGTCGAAGAGGTTGGGGCTGCAGGAAGGTACTGTCTTGAAAAGAACGGTTCTGGAATTCAGCTACAAGAACGATGCGCTCGGCGATCCGATGATCAACCATCACCACGCGTTGGCCATGGAGCTGGCGAGCGAAGATGAACTCAAGCAGATCGAAGAGATCGCTTTGAAGGTCAACGAAGTTCTCAAAAAGTTCCTCGCGGAGAAGAACATCGTTTTGGTCGATTTCAAACTGGAATTCGGTAGGCACCACGATCGAATCCTTTTGGCCGACGAGATTTCTCCTGACACATGTCGTTTCTGGGATGCTTCCACCAAAGAAAAACTCGACAAAGACAGATTCAGAAGGGATCTTGGAAACGTCGAAGAGGCTTACTGGGAAATTTACAAGCGCGTTTGCGGGTGAGGAAGATGTACAGAGTGAGAGTACAGATACTCCCAAAAGAAGGCGTGTTCGATCCACAGGGTCAAACGGTGAAAGGTGCTCTCGAAAAGCTTGGCTTCGAGAAAGTGAAAGAGGTCCGATTGGGAAAGTTGATCGAGATCGTTCTCGATGCTGAGGACGAATCGCAGGTGAAGGAAAGAACAAAGGCAATGTGCGAGAAACTGTTGGCGAATCCGATCATCGAGACCTACCAACTGTTGGATGTGGAGGAAGTCTCATGAGGTGCGCCGTTGTGGTTTTTCCCGGCTCCAACTGCGACCGAGATGCATTTCACGTTCTGAAGAATGTTTTTGGCCTCGATTGTCACTACGTGTTTCATGGAGATACGTTCCCCCCAAACGAGTTCGATCTGATAGTTCTTCCAGGTGGCTTTTCCTTCGGAGATTACCTTCGCGCTGGTGCCATCGCACGCTTCTCTCCAGTTATGGAGAGCGTTCGAGAGGCAGCGAACCGTGGAAAGTTCGTCCTGGGTATATGCAACGGCTTTCAAATACTGACCGAGAGCAAACTCTTACCCGGTGCTCTTTTGAGAAACAAGAATCTGAAGTTCGTATGCAAGGACGTTCATATCAAGGTTGTCAACAACGCAACACCATTCACCTGTTTGCTTGAACGAGGGCAGGTCCTGCGCATGCCCATAGCGCACGGCGAAGGTCGATACTTCGTTTCCAAGGACGAATTGAAGGAGGATCAAATAGTTTTTCAGTACTGCGATGAGCGCGGGAATGTGACCGAGGACTCCAATCCCAACGGTTCTTTCTTGAACATAGCGGGAATGACAAACGAGAGAGGTAACGTTCTCGGTTTGATGCCACATCCCGAAAGGTGCTGTGAGGAAATCCTTGGGAACACGGACGGTAGGAAAATCTTCGAATCCCTAATCACTTACTTTGTTCGGAGGCAAGAACATGAGGCGAATTGAAGATTACGGTCTCAGTCAGAAAGAGTATCAGCACATCCTGGAAACACTTGCGAGAGAACCGAACGACGTCGAGATAGCGATGATCTCCGTGATGTGGTCTGAACACTGCAGTTACAAGCACTCGAAGTCTTCCCTGCGCAGGTTGCCAACGAAAGGACCAAGAGTGATTCAAGGACCCGGAGAAAACGCCGGCGTCGTGGACATAGGTGATGGCTTGGCGGTCGTGTTCAAAATGGAGAGTCACAACCACCCTTCGGCTGTTGAACCTTTCCACGGTGCGGCGACTGGCGTTGGTGGTATCGTGAGAGACGTGCTTGCGATGGGCGCACGTCCCATAGCTTTGCTCGATTCGCTGAGGTTCGGCGATCTGTCTGAACCGCGGGTCAAGTATTTGTTCAGTGGAGTCGTCTCGGGTATCTCGTTCTACGGCAACTGCATAGGTGTCCCAACAATCGCCGGCGAGATCTACTTTCATCCATGTTACACACAAAATCCACTCGTAAACGTTATGTGTGTGGGTCTGGCTGAGCAGAGACATCTGAAGTTCTCCAAAGCTGTCAAATCCGGCGCCTCTTTGTTGCTCGTTGGATCGCTCACCGGTCGGGACGGAATAGGCGGTGCCAGTTTCGCTTCCGAAACTTTGTCGGAGGAGAGCGAGAGTAAAAGGCCTTGCGTTCAAATAGCTGATCCTTTCATGGAAAAACTCCTCATAGAAGCCTGCGTTGAAGCAGCCAATCTCGATACAGTTCTTACGATACAAGATCTGGGTGCGGCCGGTTTGACCTCCGCTTGCTCGGAGATCGCAGCAAAGGTCAACAAAGGGGTCCGGATAGATCTCTCACGTGTCTCGGTTCGGGAGAAGGGCATGTCACCAGTTGAGATACTCCTATCCGAGTCGCAGGAGAGGATGCTCCTGGTGGTTGAAAGAGGAGAAGAGGAAAGGGTCGAATCCATCTTCAAAAAATGGGGTCTGAGGGCCGCAAGGATAGGCGAAGTGACAGATGATGGTTTCTTCACAGCCCTGTACGATGGAAAGATCGTTGCGCAAATTCCTGCGGCGCTTCTCACGCAGGCTCCTTTGGTCGAACTCGATCCCACCCCGGTGCTTCTAAGTCCTTCATGCGTTGAACTACCGATGCCGAGAAACCTTGAAGAAGTCTTTCTCGAGCTTCTCGCAAGTCCAAACATATGCAGTAAGAGATACGTCTTCGAACAGTACGATCACATGGTTGGAATCGACACCGTTGTCAGACCTGGACACGACGCAGCGGTGTTGAGAATAAAGGGGACGAGCAAAGCCTTGGCGATGACGGCAGACTGCAACCCGTTCTACTGTTCTGTGGATCCCTACGTCGGTGCACAGATAGCCGTGTGCGAAGCTGCGCGGAATCTGATCGTTGTGGGTGCCGAACCATTGGCTTTGACGGACTGCTTGAATTTCGGTGATCCTGACAAACCACAGGTTGCTTACCAGTTCGAAATGACGATCAATGGAATGAGAGATGCAGCCACAGCACTCAATATTCCTGTGGTGAGTGGCAATGTGAGCTTCTACAACGAAACGGAAGCGAGCAGAGTTCATCCCACACCGATCGTCGGCATGGTAGGACTCATAGAGGATGCATCGAGAATCTGCTCTGCAAGTTTCAAAAATCCGGGCGACGTCATAGTCCTTCTCGGACCTATGTCTGACGATCAGCGTTTGTGTGAGTACACGAGGCTGATACACAAGATCGAGCACGTGCTCCCTCCAAAGATCGATCTCGAGCTCGAAAAGAGAGTTCAACGATGTTGCTTGAACGCGATCAAAGATGGGTTGTTGAATTCTGCGCACGATCTGTCCGAAGGCGGCCTCGCAGTCGGTCTCGCCGAATGTTGCATCTTTGGAGGCATTGGAGCGGTGTGCGAACTGTGGAACGATTCTCGAGCTGATTTTCTGTTGTTCGGTGAGGGACAATCACGGATACTCGTCAGCTTGGTCGAAGAGAACCTCGAGCGATTGATCCAGCTCGCCAAAAACGAAAACGTCCCCATAGCGGTCCTCGGAAGGGTCACGGGTGACAGACTCGTCGTAAAACTGAACGGAAGAAAGCTCATCGATCAACCGGTGAGGAAGATCAAAGAGGTCTATGAGTCTTCCTTGCAAAGGCTGGTGAACCAATGAAGGAATCGTGTGGACTGTTCGGAATCTTTTCTCCAAAACCCGACCCGAACATTGCCAGAAACGTCTATTACGGTCTCATCGCCCTCCAACACAGAGGCCAAGAAAGTGCGGGTATAGCAGTGACTGACGGAGAGAAGATCAAGTATCATAAAGGTTTGGGACTGGTGAACGACGTCTTCGAAGAGGA
>JAPYWY010000130.1 GCA_028276125.1 Pseudothermotoga sp. | reverse complement strand
ACAAAGTCGTCATGGAAGCAGCTAATGTACTGCACGGCATAACCATGGTGGACGGCGTATCAAGTGTGGTCCCAGTTGAGCTGGAAACTTTGCCCCTTCAGGAGGAGTTGTATGGAGGAAAAGACGATTGAGAGCAAAGTCGTTTTCGCTGGTAGAATCATCACGGTCAAGGTGGATCGAGTGCTGCTCGAGAACGATCGAACCTCCTTCAGGGAGGTCGTGTTGCATCCAGGAGCGGTGGCTGTGCTCCCCATGTTCGAAAACGGTGATGTGGTCTTGGTGAAGCAGTTCAGATATCCCATCAAGGAGGTTTTGATCGAGGTCCCAGCAGGAAAGTTGGATCAAGGCGAAGATCCGAAGGAATGTGCCCTGAGAGAACTTCGAGAAGAGACGGGCATACGGGCGGAAAAACTTCACTACGTCGGTTTCATATACACCAGCCCTGGCTTTTCTAACGAAAAGATACACCTCTACATAGCGGAACAACTGAGCCAGTCGGAGCAGGAACTCGATTTCGACGAGATCGTAGAAACGGTGAGATTACCACTGAAAGACGCGTTCGAAATGTGCATGGAAGGCAAGATAACGGATGCGAAGACAATCGCTTTGTTGTCCATCGCATTCTTGAAAAGGGGTTGAAGAGCGTGGTGAAAGTTTTCGTGAATGGTAAAGAAATGATGCTTTCCGAAGGAGATTTCAGGAATCTCGGGGAGCTGTACGAACACGTTGCACCGAAGGGCATGGTTCTGAAGACGATCAAAATAAACGATGAACGGATCGAGACCCACAAACTCTCGGAGAGACTGTCCGAACCATTGCGAGACAATGACGAGATCGTTATGGAGTTCGCAACTCCCCAAGACTATCTCGAAGAAATGCTACCCAGCGTGCTGCGATACATAGACACGGTGATCAGCTTGCTTCCGGGAGTGGCAGCGAGGGTCAGAGAACTTGAACCGAACGCGTTTAAGGACATCGAGGATCTTTCCAACGCGATTTCAGCGTTAGACGATCTTAGACAGAGCGTGCAGGCTATCGTACCGATGGGGACCAGCGACAGTTCACAGGTGGTTTCCAGACTGAAGAGTTTCCTGCAAGCTTTGGAACAACAGAACATGGCGATGATAGCGGAATGTTTGGAGAACGACATGCCCCAGGTGATGCGTTTCTACTCGAACCTGTTCACAGAAGCTCTCTCGAAGTTGAGGGAGGCGAAACCATGATGAAAGATCAGTACCTCGAGAACGCCGTTTTGACCGCCAGTCCAGCGAAACTGGTGGAAATGCTCTACGAAAAATCCGTAGAATTGTTGAAGGAAGCGAAAGAACTCATTGAAAAGGAGTCCTTCTTGGACGCCAACGAGAAGATCAAGAGGGTACAGGACATAGTGATAGAATTGAACGCATCTTTGGACATGGAAAGGGGTGGTCAGATCGCCCAATCTCTGAGATCGCTCTATTTGTACATGTACAGGACGTTGGTGGAAGCGAACATCAAGAAAGACATCAAGAAGCTCGACGAGATCTTGGGATACTTCGAAGAACTTTTGGAGGCGTGGAGGACCGCAATGAAGTCTGCCAACCTCGACAGAAAGCCTCAGGGAGGCTTCAGTATCTCAGTGTGATGGGGTGAACTCATGTACGAAACGGTGAGAGTTTCTGAATTTCTCACGTTGAGATTTTTGAACCTCGTGAACGAGGTCTTCGCAGACTATCCGTTGCGAGTCGAGTGGGACCTGTTTTCATTCAACCAGGATGTGCGCGAAAATTCTATCTCCCTGCCTGACTCTTACGTCTTCCTCAAAGAGGATAGACCCGTCGGATTCATCCTCTGTTGCATCAGGAGAAACAGAGGAAGGATTGATTCCATGGGTGTGATCGGGGAAGAGAGGGGAAAAGGTCTCGGTGGAAAGATACTCTCCTTCGCGCTCGATGCACTGAAGAACAGAGGGGTTTCAAGTGTCGTGTTGGAAGTTCTCGCAAGCCAGGAAGAGGTCGTGAAGTTCTATTCAAAGTTTGGGTTCAGAGTCACAAGGAAGCTCGTCTCCATGATCAAGAATGTTCCAAAACCCAGATCATCTGTCCGTTTCCTCAAGAGCGAAAGAGAATCGATCCACAGGAGCGCGCTCGAGGCGATGGTCAAACTTTCCAGACGACCAAACTGGCAGAGAGAACCCCTCACACTTTTGCTCTCGGGTGATAGATACAGAATGGCCAGGACCGGGCAAACACTCGTGGGATACGTGGTGTGGGGTAGAGGTGAAGAAAATGCGTTCATCGTCGACTGCGCACCGATCAACGATGAGAGCACCTACGCAGAATTTCTCGATCAAGCTGTGAACTACGTGTGTCAAGTCGAGGGAAGATCGGTCTGCTTCGTTGGCAACGTTCCCGAAGACGATCCGCTTTATCGTGCGGCCGAACAAGTCGGCTTTCAACCGCTCTTCGAACAGTACGAAATGCTGCTTCAACTTTGAGGTGATAGTGTGCAGGTCCTCTTTTTGAACAGGTTGAACGACGAATGGTTTCAGAAGATAGAGCAGATGAAAGATAAGTATCCCGACGTTTCTTTCAAAACTCGCCAGGATGGCTCGCTGGACGATCTTCTGAGATCAGCCCACGTGATAGTGACGGCCAGACTCTCGGCCGAGCACATTCACAAGGCGGAGAACCTCCGCTTGATAATCGTTCCCATGGCGGGGGTCAACGCCTTGGATTGGAACGCGATCAGAGAGAAAAAGATAGACGTCTGCAACTGTCATTCCAACGCTTTCGCCGTTGCCGAGAGAGCCCTCGCGTTGGCGTTGGCACTCCTTGGACGTGTCGTGGAGTACGATCGCGATCTGAGATATGGGATTTGGCACGGTTACTCGGTGCACGGGGAGGAGAAGGACTACTGGACCAGCCTGCAAAGAAGGCGTGTGTGCATCGTGGGATTTGGACACATCGGTCAAAACCTTGCCAAGCTGTTGGAACCGTTCTCGTGCGAGATCGTTGCCGTGAGAAGGTCTGCACCAAAAGTGAAGGATAGATTGACATCCGATCTGGATTGGGCGATCGAAACGAGCGACGTGATCTTCATAACTTTACCGCTGACGAAAGAAACGAAGAACTTGTTCAACAGGGAAAGGCTCTTCAAGATGAGAGGCAAGTTCTTGATCAACGTTTCTCGAGGTGATTTGCTGGACGAGCAAGCTTTGTTCGAGGCGTTGAAGGAGGGTGTGCTTGCGGGTGCCGCGATCGATACTTGGTACACGTACCCGAGCCCCGAGAGAGAATGTGTCTTGCCCAGCAGATTCCCTTTCAACACGCTGCGCAACGTGGTGATGTCACCGCACGTTGGCGCACATTGTTTCGAGGCTCTCAGGGGATTGATGGACGAAACGTTCCAGATCCTCGAGAAATACATCCTCACAGGCGAGTTGACGAACAGGGTGGATCCAGAGTGGGAATACTGAGGTCTCACTTTGCGCGGGGCTTGGTCCTGCTTGCCCTTGGAGCGATCTGTATAGTCGTGGACGGGGCGTTCTTCGATCTGTTTCCATCGATAATCTTCTATTTGATCTTAGAGTACCTCTGGTTCGAATCCAACCTCGATCCGATCCGCGTGATGAGCGTTCTCGCGTTTCACTCTATAACTTGCTTCGCGAACTTGAGTGTCGGTCACATCTTTCTCTTCATCTTGTACGCACTGTCGTTGCTCTGGCGTGACTACTTTCTGAAACCTTTCATTCCGTTCATGATCTATTCACTTTCGCTGTGTACAACTTTCGTGTTCATGGGGAGTAACTGGATGGGTTCTGTACTCGTTTCACTGTTGTCTCTGTGCCTCTGGAGGGTCAAGCTTGAAGAGGTCTGATGCAGTTCTGTTCGTGCTTCTCATAGTGCCCTTCGTTCTTCTGCTCGGTAGGGCTTTCGTGCTCCAGCTTGTCGAATACGAGTCGCACAGGGAGTACGTCGAATCGCTGAGGGTCCATGTGAGAAGCTTGGAAGCGCCCCGCGGCCGCATTCTGAGCAGGGATGGTGTGGTCCTCGCCTGGGATGAAGAAAGATTGATCGCACACGCGACGCTGGCGACGGACTTCGACGAAGTCGAGAAGATCGTCGGCGTTGAGAGAAAGATCGAACTCGTGCTCAAAGGTCAAATCACCATCGCACAAGCTGAGGCTGCGAAGCTTCAGCGTGCGGGCGTGTACGTGGAAAAGAAATACGTGAGAAGGTACAACGGGATGGCATCACACGTGGTTGGTTACGTGGATGCATCTCGAATCGGCGTTGCTGGGGTGGAAAAACAATACGATGCTCTTTTGAAAGGTAAACCAGGTTACGAGCTGGTGAGCGTCTCTCCATCCGGCAGAGTCTTGGGAAGACTGCTCACCTCTTCACCGCTTCCTGGAAGGGATGTGATCCTGACGATAGATTCGAAACTTCAACAGTATGCAGAAACACTCTTGAAAGATTCCAAACGCAAAGGAGTTATACTGGTTCAATCGGTGGATGGTGAGATCCTGGCGCTGGCATCGCACCCAACTTTCGATCCCAACATCCTCGTCAGTGGCATCGAACCGAGGCAGTGGGACACGCTCGTGAACGATCCCGGCGCGCCACTTTTGAACCGTGCAACGAGCGCCCTGTATGCGGTTGGGTCGGTGATAAAACCGTTGTACACGATCGCTTATCTTGAAAAGTTTGGTGAGGACGACTTCATGGTGGACTGCCAAGGTTACTACGAATACAGAACCTCGAGCGGCAGAGTCGCTGGGGTGTACAAAGACTGGTACGTACCGGGTCACGGACTGACGGATCTTCGAAAAGCGTTGCGCGTTTCTTGTAACGTTTTCTTCTACCAACTCGCGCTGAAACTGGGTATCGACGAGATGAAGTCTTGGGCAGACAAGTTCAGAGTCTCTTCGATCACGATGATAGATTTGCCAGCTGAAGCCGAAGGTCTGTTCCCGGACCCATCGTGGAAACAGAGAAGCTACGGAGAAATTTGGTATCCCGGCGATACGATCCTATGTGGCATAGGCCAAGGCTTCATACTCATGACGCCCATGCAGATCCTCAACTTCTTCAACACGCTGGCGAACAGGGGAACATGCTATACACCGCACGTGTTACTTGGAACTTTCGATCCGAACACCAAAGTGATGGAAAAGGTCGAGCCCGCAGTATCCTACACGGTCGATGTGAAACCCAAGACCTGGGACTTTCTCGTGAAAGCCTTAGTCGAAGTCGTCTCGTACAAAGATGGTCCCGCCGATGAGGGTACGGC
>JAPYWY010000048.1 GCA_028276125.1 Pseudothermotoga sp. | reverse complement strand
GTACCAAGCATTCAAGGGTGCAAGGTTTGAGGCAGCCGGTAAGACGGGAACGGCCGAGGTGGGTAAGGCAGGTGAAAAACCACACTCTTGGTTCGCCGGTTTCAGCCCGGTCAGCAAGCCACAGGTCGTTGTGACCGTTCTTCTCGAAAACGCAGGTACGGGTGGTGAAGCTGCGGCACCTGTGGCAAGAAGGATTCTTGAACGTTATTGGGAGCTGAAAAGATGATCTTGAGAATGCTTTATCGATTACTGGATCGTGTTGAGAAGCCCGCGAGGTACATCGGAGGAGAATACAACCAAACTATCAAGGATCCCTCCCGTGTGAGTTTGAGGATGGGACTTCTTTTTCCCGACATCTACGAAGTTGGGATGTCGAACCTGGGCTTAGCGATAGTTTATGATGTCCTCAACGGCATGGAAGACGTTTGGGCTGAACGCGTTTTCATGCCTTGGATCGACATGATGGGTGTGATGAAAGAAAGCGATCTTCCATTGTTCACGCTCGAATCGAAAACAGCCGTGAAAGATCTCGATGCGTTGGGCATCTCGTTACAACACGAACTGCTTTACAGCAATGTTCTGCACGCACTACAGCTGGCAAAGATACCCCTTCTGGCCGAGCACAGGTCAGATACAGACCCCATCGTGATCGCTGGTGGACCGTGCACCGTGAACCCTGAACCGATTGCACCGATCTTTGACGCCATCGTGGTTGGAGATGGGGAAAGTGTCGCAAGAGAGGTCGCACAGGTTTTGATCGAGACCAAGGGCATGAAACGTTATGACAGGCTCAAAGCCCTCTCGAAGATCGAAGGCGTTTATGTCCCTACGTTCTACGATGGTTCCACACCGCCCAAACCACTCTCGCAAGATATACCAGAGAGGGTGAAGAGGAGGATAGAACCCGTCCTCGTTGAGAAGTTGACCAAACGCATCGTACCGCACATGCAGCTCGTGCACGACAGAATATCCGCCGAAATCATGAGAGGTTGCACACGCGGTTGCAGATTCTGTCAGGCTGGCTTCATCTACAGACCCGTTAGAGAAAAACCTTCGACCGAGGTCCTCGATGAGATTTTGAAAGCCCTCGCGTGCACGGGATACGAAGAGGTCGGTCTGCTTTCGCTCTCGAGCGCGGATCACACGGCCATTTCGTCGATGATCGAGGAGCTGAAGAAGCTTTCTGATGCCAAAACGATCTCCATTTCGATACCTTCCACACGCTTGGACGCCTTTGGTGTGATGCTGGCGGACAACGTTGGTGGTGCCAGAAGAACGGGTTTGACTTTCGCACCCGAAGCAGGTAGTCAGAGATTGAGAAACGTGATCAACAAGAACGTCTCGGAGGAAGATTTCGTCAGAGCGTTACAACTCGCCAAAAAGAGCGGATGGCGCAGGGTGAAGCTTTACTTCATGGTTGGACTACCAACGGAAACGGATGAGGATCTCAAAGGCATAGTATCGATGGCCAAGATCGCGAAGCAGATCGGTTTCGACCACGTCAATTTGTCCGTGGCAATGTTCGTTCCAAAGCCACACACACCTTTTCAGTTCGTGGAGCAAAAGAATTTGGATTACTTCGATCACGCGAGAAAGATCTTGTTGGAAGCGAAGAGATTCGCGAAGATCGATTTTCATGATCCTAAGATGAGTTTGATCGAAGGGGTCCTCTCACGAGGCGACAGAACAACGTTCTCGGCCGTCTTGAACGCGTACGAGTTAGGGGCATGTTTCGACAGTTGGCAGAACCTGTTCGACTACCAAAAATGGTTACGCGCTTTGGAAAGAGCAGAAATCGATTTGGAACAACAGCTGAGGGCAAGATCGCTCGATGAACCTCTAGCTTGGGACCACATCGACGTTGGAGTGGATAGAGCTTACCTCGTGAAAGAGTTCGAGAAGGCTCTTCGGGGCGAGACAACATCTGACTGTAGGTTAATCTGTCAAGCTTGCGGAGTTTGCAATTCCACGGTGAGGAACGTTTTGGAGAAAGATGTTGTTCAGACTTCTTGAAGCTACCGTCATCGTGGCGGGCTTTTTCGCTGTTCAAAGTTTGTGCAGATTCCTCAAACCAAGGTTGAGACTCGTGGGACTTTCCGTCGCACAAGTGTGCTACGCGGTCCTCATCTACCTTCGAAATCCGATCTTCGATTTTTCACCGCATCTGAAAGGGTTTCTACCTTTCGGTTTACTCTTCACCGTAACGCTGCTCGTGGGAAAGTTCCTTGGCGCAAAACCTGCGAACGTGCAACTCAAACCTACCATCGTCAATTTTCTCACGCTGGGTTTATTGCTGCCCATCTCGGAAGAGCTTTTGTTCAGAGGGATCTTGCTCAGATTATTTCCAAACGCTCTGTTCAACGGTGCTCTCTTCTCGATCTTTCACCTGCTCAACGTGGTCTCGAGGTTCGAGACATTCTCTCTGTACAATTTGATCTACAGGTTCGCCGTCGGCCTCATCTTCGCCAACTCCACGCTCGCAACGAAGAGTTTGTTCTCCGCGATGTCTTGCCATGTGATCAACAACTGCTTGGGGATACTACTTCCTTGGCTTGAACATGAAACCGAAAAACGCCGACATGACACTCGCGGTGAAAAACACGAGCAATGAAACGGAGACGGCCTTCATCGTCAGCGTTTGAACGACGAACTGCAGTGTCTCCTTCATGTAATGACCTATCAAAATGTAGCTCAAGATTCCTGCAGCAACAAATGAAAATGCGAGAACCCACAAGGTCTTCGAAAAGTGTCCAAGTTCATGACCGACACACCAAGACAGCACGAGCAACAGCATCCAAACCAAGCTCGCAGGCAATGGTGAAAATTGATTCAAAAGCAGCTCGAAAACTGCCGCATGGTAAGCGATGATCATCACGATCGCAAAGAACACGATCTTTTTCACTCAATCTTCACCTCTAAAGGTAGAAACAGATTAACCTTCAGCCAGAGCCATTCGATCGAGACGTTGCTGTATCCTCTAGCATGCCAATCCTCTTCTTGGAAATTGGACCATGCGCTCGTGACGAAATCAGCTTCGGATCGGCCGAACATCGAGTTGGATACCATCTTCAGGACGTTTCCCCTCCTGTCGTAGAAATAGATCTGATAATCCACAGGACGGATCTTCAATCCCTCAAAACCTTCGATCGAGACTTCACCAAGGATCGAACCATCCTCGAACCTGATCTTGCAGAGGGCTTTAGCGTTGGAGAGCTTTCGGGTGTAGCTTCTGTAAACGAGGACCCCGGCGGTGTAATTCATCACCACCAGGGTCAGTGCGAGCCAGAAGAAAAATTTCGAAATTTCAACTCGCTTCGCCAGCGACAACATAGCAAGCCACGAAATGCTTCGGGGCAACTTCTTTCAAAGGTGGATGATCGTTATCTTCACAGAACTTGACCGCGTACGGACACCTGTCGAAGAACCTGCACCGCGGGGGCGGGTTGATGGGCCTCGGAACGCTGCCTTTTATGTTGGGTTCGCCCCTCTTCATCTCGGGATCTGGAATCGGCACGGCGGCGAGCAGTGCTTGAGTGTAGGGGTGCAAGGGGTTCTTCAGCACCTCTTCGGTTGGTCCTCTCTCGACGATCTTTCCCAAGTACATGACCGCTATATCGTTGCTCATGTACCTGGCGACCGCAAGGTCATGAGTGATGTACAGATAACTCATCTGATGTTCCTCGGCGAGTCTCATCATGAGTTTCATGACACCTGTTCTTATCGACACATCCAGCATCGAAGTGGGTTCGTCCGCAACCACGAAGGAAGGATTCAGTATGAGCGCCCTGGCTATCGCCACACGCTGTCTCTGACCGCCGGACAACTCGTGTGGGAATCGGAACATGAAAGTCTCCGGTGGTGTCAATCCAACATCAAAGAGCATCTTTGCTACCAACTCTTCTCTCTCTTTCAGATTACCCACGCCGTGTATGTTCAAAGGCTCAGCAACGATATCGAATATGGTCATGCGTGGGTTCAAAGATTCGTACGGGTCCTGAAAGATCATCTGGATCCTGCGTCTCATTTGCCAGACACGTTCTCGCCGATTCTGGAGCATTTCGTCGACGAACTTCGCTTCGTTCTTACCAAGGTCCAGGAATCTCTGTGCGTACACGGCGTCAATTCCTGTGAGCGACTTCAGTTGCTGGTCACTCATACTCGAGAACCTCTTCACGTAAGTCTCCCGAACGTACCTCTTCGCAGCCGATTCGTCCTCGTACAAGAGTGGTGTCACGTCTTCTTGTTCAACCACGATCCTTCCAGACGTCGGTTCTTCCAAACCGACCAACACCCTTCCCGTGGTGGTCTTTCCACAGCCGGATTCTCCCACCAGAGCGAGCGATTCTTTCCTGCGTATTTCAAAGGTTATGTCGTCAACGGCGTGAACGAAGAGTTTCACCTTTCCAAAGATCTTGCGCTCCGCAGGGAACAACTTTCGAAGGTTCTCTATCCTCAACACGACATCGTTAGTCTGCATAGAAACGCACCACCTCTTTGGGCTGAACGGGATGATGACACGCCACGAAATGGTTCTTCTCCACCTCGCGGTACTTGGGGTCCACATCCAGGCACACGGAGTCTGCCTTGGGACATCGTGGGGCGAAACGGCAACCTTTCGGCGGGTTCAACAAGTTCGGTGGTTCACCCGGTATCGTCACAAGTTCTGTCTTTTCACCGACAGTGCTGGGGAAAGCATGCATCAAGCCGTAAGTGTAGGGGTGCATGGGGCGTTTGAAGACTGTCACAGCGTCTGCCAGTTCGACGAACTTACCAGCGTACATCACCGCTATCTTGTCGCTCACTTCCGCGATCACCGCGATGTCATGGGAGATGTATATCATCGCCATGTTCAACTTCTTTTGGATCTTTCTGATCTCCTTCAAGATCCTATCCTGAACGATGACGTCCAGCGCTGTCGTTGGTTCATCCGCTATTATGACCTTCGGGTCGCACGCCAACGCCATCGCGATGACCGCCCTCTGCTTCATGCCACCGCTGTACTGGTGTGGGTACTGATCCATGCGCGACGGATCGAGACCAACGAGGGTGAAAAGTTCTGCAACCTTCTCTCTGGCTTTGTCCAAGGGCATGTCGGGAAAATGGTTTTGAATGGCTTCGATGATCTGATCGCCCACCCTGTAAACGGGGTTCAGAGAGTTCATGGCGGCTTGGAATATCATCGAGATACCACGCCATCTGTACTTTCTCATCTCCGATTCGGGCAACTTCACCAGATCAACGGGACCGTTGCCCGTATCGAAGAGAACACTACCGGTCTTGAACTCAGCGTTGTCGGGAAGCAGTCTGAGTATCGTCATAGATATAGAAGTTTTTCCGCAGCCAGATTCACCAACTATCCCCAAACTTTCCCCTTGATCCAGATCGAAGTTTATTCCATCCACCGCTTTCACATAACCCATCTTCGTTCTGTAATACATCCTCAGATCTCGCACCGACAGAAGCACCTACATCACCTCTTCCTCAATCTTGGATTGACGATCTCTTCAAGTCCGCGGCCAAGGAAATAGAACGAAGAGCACAGCAGCGTGATACAGACACCAGCAGGTAACCAGAGCCACCAATACGTTCCTATGCTTGCACCCATGAGGTATCCTGAGGACTCCGCCATCTGGATGATCACACCCCAGCTCATGCGTATGTTGGCCAGACCAAGGAAAGAGAGCACAGCCTCGGTGAAGATCGCGCCTGTAACGTTGAACATCATGTACAGAAAAGAGAGCGGCAAGATGTTCGGTATGATGTGTCTGAATATGATGTAAGCGTCACTCGCCCCAGTTGACTTCGCTGCGTCTATGAAAGGTCTCACCTTGACGGTCAACGCCTGAGCTTTGAGAACCAAGGTTATGGAACCGAATCCCGCCAGGATACCCATTATGAGGGCGAGCCTGAACAACGTCAGTTCCATGAAGGCACTCAGCACCATCAGCAAGGCCAGACTCGGGAACAGCATGACGATGTCCGCAAGCCTCATGAAGAACGTGTCTATAACACCACCGTAGTATGCCGCACTGGCACCTATGATCGTGCCTATGATCACGGTGATGAGCGCCGCAGTTATGCCCAACACGAACTCTCTGGGTGTACTGTACATGATCATCGACAGGATATCCCTACCGAGCGGATCGGTCCCCAACGGATGTCTCAAAGAAGGAGGAGATGGATGACTCACGATGTCCGGATCGAAACCTATGATTGGATCGTATGGCATGAAGGTCTGATAACCAAAGGGATCATCTTTCCAAAAAAGATTTCTCATGATCATGGGATAAAGGGGATACAAAAGGCCGAAGATCGCGAAAAATATGATCACACCCAAGCCGAACAGAGCGAGCTTCTTCTCTTTGAACAGCTCCCAACCAGTCTTGAACGACCTGACCCAAAGTTTCAGTCGGATTTTCCACAGTGGTTCAGCAACGACCATTTCAGTCACAACGATCACTCCTTCAGTACCTTATGCGTGGATCGAGGACCGCGTAGAGCACGTCGGCCACCAAATGCGCGATCAAAACAAAGATGCCCGTGAAGACCAAAAGGCCTATCAACAAAGGAGTATCTTGAGTGTTCAATGCCTCCAAATACGCACGCCCGATGCCTGGCCAGGAGAACATCGTTTCTGTGATGATGCCTCCGCCCACCGTGAAACCCAAGCTTATGACGAAGTTGGTGACCAAAGGCAAGAGCGCGTTCCTCGCAGCGTGCTTGTCCCTGACGACGTTGTCTGGTAAACCTTTTGCCTTCGCGGTGGTTATGTAGTCTTCCCTTATGACGTCCAGCATCGTGTCACGCATGACGAGCATGCTACCAGCAAAAGAGTAGAGTGTCAGTGTGAGCACTGGAAGCACCATGTGCTTTATGATATCCCAGGCGTAGATAGAATAGCCTGAGAGAATCCAAATCACGATTGAGACAACAATCGTGGTAATCGAAGAAGTATAAAGCATGGTCTTCTTCGCGGGAATCGTTTTGAGCCTGTTTGAGATCAGAAGAGCAATCAGAAAAACTATGAGGAACACCAAGGCCGTCAAAAGAAGTCTGATGAAGATCGTTTGTGCCGATAAAGGTGCTGTCTTCCAAAGGTTCGGGTCAATGAATTGATTGAGAGGCAAGATCTTCAAGATCACACCGAACAACCAAATGTTGAAGATCGCAAGCAGTGGTAAAAATATCGTCCAAAAGACGATCCCAACGAACGTTGTCGTTTTATCGAGGATCCCACTCCTTTTCCACGCTGCCCTTTTTCCGAGGCTGTATCCGAGCACATAGGACACGAGTGTGGAAGTGACGAAGAGAAAAACTGTCCTCGGTAACCTTTCCGCTATGATCGTCGTCACCTTGGTGGGAAAGTAAGAGAAGGAGATTCCCAGATCCAGCGTCAGAAAGTTCTTCATGTAGATCAGATATCTGATGTGCGCGGGCTTGTCGAAACCGAACTGTCGCTTCAGATTCTCCCTGATCTCCGGCGTCAGCTTCGGATTGAGAAGGTACTGATCGACGAAACTGCCCGGCATCGCTTCGATCAACCAGTACACCACCGTCACGTAGATGAACAATAGTATGACTATTTGCAGCACTCTCTTTCCGAGAAACTTCAGCACGCTCGATCTCCTCCTTTGTTAAAACCCAACCGCCCAGACGGGCGGTTGGGTACATCTATGAACTTGCTAACTCGTCACTGGGCAGCCTTGACGAGTGCAGGCACTCCCTGGACATACTGCAGACCAGACAGCGTTTGTTCGTACGGGAAGATGATCTGATCTGATCTGTAGGCTTCCACGATTGGCGTGTCGAACAGAACGATGTACGGAAGATCCTGTGCCAAGATCTCCTGAAGCTTGAAGCCAAGTTCTTTCGCCTTGTCTATGTCGGAAGCTGCGAGGAATTCGTCAGCGAGTTTGTCGAACTCTGGGTTGTTGTAACCGGCCGCGTTGAAGTCACCCACGCCGGCGCGTTTGCTGTGGAAGAAATCGGCCATGTGATCTGGATAGTAGCCCAAGCTCCAACCAAGCATGTAGATGTCGAAGTTGAACGGCTCATCCCAGACCCTCTGGACGATGTAGTTGAAGTCGACCAGGTTGGCCTTGATGGGTATACCTATTTCGTTCGCCCACCTTTCGATGTAGAGCGCCATGGTGGCCCTCATTGGGTCGTATCCAGTACCAGGAGCGAGCAACTCGATCTGTTCGATCCTCTGGCCGTTCGGAGCAATGAGACCTCTACCCTGTCTCACGACGTTGTTACCCTCGATCTTCGGTTCGACGACCCATTTGAAACCAGCCTTCTTCAGAAGATCTATGGCGAGTTTCCTCCTGTCACCGTAGCTCATGCCGTAGCCGGGCGTCAGTTCTGGAACTCTCGGGTTGTGCCAGAACGCGTTTCCAACGGGCACGACGCTGTACTGCGGGAAGGCCTGACCACCGAGCACTCTCGAGCAGAGGAACTCTCTGTCGATGAGCGCCGCTATGGCCTGTCTGAACTCTTTGATGCTCATCGGATACCTTCTCATGTTGAAGCACATGTACCTGAAGCCGTTTGTCGTGTTGCTGATGACCTTCACGCCGCTGGCCTTGGCAAGCTGGTCAGCCTCACCCTTCTGCAGACCAAGGGGGTTGAACACGAAGCTCACATCACCGTTGATCAATGCGGTGATTGCAGCTGCCCTGTTCAGGTATATCCTGTAGATGATGTCTTCCACGTAAGGACCAGTGACGAGCTCGAGCATCTTTTCACCCTTGGGCTCACCGTAGCCAACCCAATAGAAGCCGGTGTTGGGGTTCTTGATCTCGACCGCACCGTTCTTGTAGAGGACGAGAGTGCTTCCTTTGTCGAAATAGTCTGGTCTTGCCTTCTGCTGCACGAACGCTCCCTTTTCCCACTTGACCAGCTTGAACGGGCCTATGATGGGCTCATCAGAGTTGTCGTAATTGTAGAGAGTCTGCAATGGGGCTCCTGTCTTCAGTGCCTCTTGAACCTTTGGCTCCCAGTACTTCTTGGACAGAATGGGTGCCATCAAAGCTCCGAAGTTCGCCTTCGCTAAACTCGGTTGAGTGAAGTAGACCTTCACCGTG
>JAPYWY010000241.1 GCA_028276125.1 Pseudothermotoga sp. | reverse complement strand
TTTCGGACCTTGCTCTTCTCCTGGGGCAAAGTGAACCGGACCACGCCTTCACCGTGGACTTGTCCTACCCTGAGCCCAGCACTCTGGAGCACCTGCTTCGCTCGATCGACGCTCATGCCTGCCACGTCGGGAACGATCACTTGGGCTGGCCTGAACCAGAAGAATATCAAAAAAGCGAAGGCTCCGAAGAGAGAACCGATGAGAAAGAAGAGAATGAATCCAAAAACTTTTCTCAGGACCTTGCCTGCATTCTTCTCAGCCTGAGCTGGCCGCATGCCGCTTCTATGTCCGCTCCTTTCTCCTGTCTGAGCTCCGCTTCGATCCCGTTTTCGATCAGGATCTCTTTGAACCTGACCATCTTCCAGTGCGATGGTCTTTCGAAGTTGGCCGAGGTCGGGTTGACGGGAATCAAATTAACATAGGCTTTCAGATCTTTCAAGAGCTTCGCGAGCCTGCGAGCGTCTTCGTCGAAGTCGTTGAATTCCTTAATGAGGATGTATTCGATCGTGACTCGCCTGTTGGTTTTTTCTTGGTAGATCTTTGCGGCCTGCAACACTTCCTCGATCGAGTATTTTCTGTTGATGGGCACTATCGTGTCTCGTTTCTCGTTACTCGCAGCGTGCAACGATATGGCCAGTCGAACGTCGAGGCCTTCATCGGCGAATTTGACTATCTTGTCTGGTATACCCACCGTGCTCACCGTGATCCTTCTAACTCCGATGTCTTTCATTTTCGGATGGATCAGGATCTTGATGCTCTTCACAACGTTGTCGTAGTTCAGGAATGGTTCTCCCATGCCCATGTAAACGACGTTTCTGATGTTCCTGCCCGAATCGTTCTCTACCGCGAGCACCTGTCCGACGATCTCGGCAACGGTCAAATTCCTGACGAAACCACTCTGACCGGTTGCGCAGAAGGCGCACTTTATGGGACAACCCACCTGCGTGGAGATGCATGCGGTGGCGTAACCTTCGTGGAACAAGAGCACCGATTCGATCGTGTTGCCATCCTCCAGCTCGTAGAGAAATTTGGTCGTCTTGTCTATCCTCGATACCCTTTCTTCAATCAACTTTGGCAACTCTATGGTGAACTTCTCCCTGAAGAGCGCTCTGTGCTCCTTGGAAAGGTTCGTCATGCCTTCGAAGATGAAGACGTGCTTCTTGTAAACCCAGTCGAGCAACTGGTCCGCACGGTATTTTTCCAAGCCCATCTGGTTAACAACGTCCACAACTTCTTCGTAACTCATCTCGAGTAAGTTCAATTTATCACCTCTCAACGATGATTATAGACTGCGCAGGAGAAATTCACATGAATTTTGTTCGATGGTGTTTTGAACTGAACAAAAGTTTTCCGCTGTCCGTTCTATAATCTTTAGGTCGGGAGTGATGAACGTGACAATCAACGAGGCAAAGTTCTTGTGCGAGAAGATCATGCGCGCAGGAGAAGTTCCCCTGCTCGTGGGGCACTTCGGAGTGGGTAAGACCGACGTGGCAAGGCAGATCGCGGCAGAGAATGGCAGAAAGATCGTCATACTCGTTCTTTCGCAGATGGAACCGGGTGACTTGATAGGACTTCCTGCGAGAGGGGAGGACAGAACGACCTTCTTGAGGCCGGACTGGTGGCCAGAGGATGGGAACTATCTCATCGTGCTGGACGAGATAAACCGTGCCCACAGGTCGATAAGGAACGCGATCATGCAGCTTCTGATAGACAAGCGCATACACAATCATGTGTTGCCAGACGGAGTCTGGATCATGGCCACGATGAACCCACCCGACGAAGAGTACGACCAAGCGGATCTCATCACAGATCCAGCCTTCATATCGCGTTTCTTTGTCCTGCACGTGAGTCCAACCGTGGAGGAATGGAAAGAGTGGGCGCAAGCGAGTGGAGTCGACCCGAGGGTGATAGATTTCATAGCAGCTTATCCTGAGTTTCTCTACACGAGCTCTCCTTTGTCTCTGAGAGTCGAGTTGAGACCGAGTCCGAGGAGCTGGTACAAGCTCAGCAACGTTCTGAGATTGCTTTCGAAGGACGAGATCGACAGGTACGGTTACATCCTCGCGTCGGCGATCGTTGGCGCTGAGGCTGCAAAGGCGTTCGTCGAGTTCAAGAAATCCGAACACGTGCCCATGCCACGTAAAATCTTGCTCGAGGGTCTGAAAGAGGTTTACAAGGATGATGTGGATAGGTCTAACTCTTTGGTGGTCAGGCTCATAGACTATTTTTCCAAACTGAATGATGAGGAGATCGAGCTACTTTCTGCGCATGTCTCGAGGGTGGCGCAGAATTTGGATGGACTCGCCTCAGTTCTGCCGAGGGACTCCTTCTACGCACTGGTGAGGTTCATCGTGGACAGGGCGAGCAACGAAGAGAAGGGCTCGCAGTTCTTTGAGAAACTCCTCGAAAGGCTCTCGAACTTTGAGAACACGAGGACGGCTCTCAAGGGCCTATGATGGACAAGATCTTCATCAACCTCGCGCGGCGTTCGCCGTTCTACATGTACTTGCTTTTGAACATGTCTGTACGACCTTCACTCGAGACTGAGAAACTACACGTATCCTTCAGGAACGGAAGGTTCACGATCGTTTATAACCCACGGTGGATGGAGAGAAAGTCCGAGCAGTTCGTGGAGGCGTTCTTGTTGCACCAGCTGATGCATTTGATAAACTTGCACTTTCTCATCAGGCCCAAGAACGATCGTGACAAGGCCATATGGGACTTGGCCATGGATGCGGCGATCAACCAACACATTCCTGAATTAGCCGCGTTCGGAGTACCTTTGAATTTGCTCGTCGAAGAGGGACACGGTGTGGACAACGAGAATCTCTTCGTCCTTCCGCCGGATTGGATGCCCGACAGATCGGCCGAGGAGTACCACGCGTGGATTCTTCAAGAGATGGAAAAACTTGGTAGATTTGATGTTTTGATTGTCGCAAGATCGCGCGAGAACAATTTGGACTCTCATGAGCAGCTTTACAGACAAGACAATGTGGACATGATGCTCGAGCTGAGCCAGAGTTTGCTATCGAAGGCGTTCAATCTCTACGGGAAAGAGCTGCCTTCCGGTGTACGAAGGATGGTAGAACTTTCGATATTCA
>JAPYWY010000013.1 GCA_028276125.1 Pseudothermotoga sp. | reverse complement strand
CTTTATGTGAACAGGTTCGCACTCACAAAGACCCGTGTCGGCAAGATGAGGTTGGATTTCTCTGTGGCGTTAAAAGATCATGCGGTGGCTGACATTCTGGCGCGCGTGAGGGCGAGTGGGAACGATGAGGTGGATATCCACGAGAAGGTGGACCTGGTTGGTGTCGAATCACGAGCCATGCTGAGTACCATCGTTGTTGCATTGGATAAAGCGAAAGCGCGTGTCGTCAACGAGGCGTACGGAAGAGGAGAACATTCGAAGGGTCATGTAAAATGCGAGGAAATCACCAAAGGTTCAGATGTGCAGGTGAGCACAGTTCCAATATTGAAGGTCTTCAACGACAAGGCGGAACTCACCCACGAAGCGTCCATAGGTAGGGTGAATGCGAAGCAGCTTGAAACACTCATGAGTAAAGGTTTGAGCGAGGATGAAGCCACCGAGCTCATCATAAAAGGACTCTTAAGTTGATGGGGGTGTGAAGGATGGATTATATGGAGAGGGTAAAGAAGGCAGTGGAGTTCTTGAAAGAAAGGATCGAGGTATCGCCAACCATTGGTATCGTGCTCGGTTCTGGACTTGGAAGGATCGCGGAGGTCATCGAATCACCAAAGACGATAAGGTACTCAGAAATCCCAGGTTTTCCAGTGGCGACGGCGCCCGGTCACAAAGGTGAACTGATCTTTGGAAAACTCTCTGGCAAAGACGTCGTGCTCATGAACGGAAGATTTCACTACTACGAGGGCCATTCAATGCAGGATGTGACGTTCCCCGTGAGGGTCATGCAACTTTTGGGGGTGAAGTATCTCTTTTTGACCAACGCGGCTGGCGGTTTGAACCCGCTGTTCGAAGTGGGAAGACCGATGATCATAACGGATCACATAAACTTCATGGGAGATAACCCGCTCAGGGGAAAGAACGTCGATGAATGGGGACCGAGGTTCCCAGACATGAGTGAGCCTTACGATAGAAAACTCATAAGTCTCGCAAAAGAGGTGGCACAAGAAGAAAAAATAGAGGTCTACGAAGGTGTGTACGTGGCGGTCGCGGGTCCCAACTTCGAGACGGCAGCAGAGCTTCGCATGTTCAGAAGACTCGGTGCAGATGCGGTGGGTATGTCTACAGTACCAGAGGTCATAGTTGCCAAGCACGCTGGGATGAAGGTGCTGGGAATATCTGCCATCACGGACCGTGCTGTACCCGAGGACCTCAAACCACTCACTGCTGAGGAAGTTCTGAGGATAGCCGAAGAAACGGGTAAGAAGATCGCTCGGATCATCCTCGGGGTAGTGCGGAAGCTTTGAAGGAGGTGGATCATGAAGGTTTTCTTGGATAACTGTAGGACCACCAAGGTTGTTCCAGAAGTTGCCAGAGAAGTCGAAAAATACATGATGGAAAAATTTGCAAGACCCGATGGTCTGTACGAATCTGCGCAGGAGATCTACGATGAACTCGTCGAGACACGGCGGTTCTTCGCCAAAACGATCAACGCCAGTTCTGACGAAGAGATCGTGTTCACTTCCGGTGCAACGGAGGCGAACAACCTAGCCCTGCTCGGTGTGGCGAGGGCAAACAAGAAGAGAGGCAATCACATCGTCATCTCTGCTCTCGAGCACGGTTCAGTGATGAGTATCGCGGACGTTTTGAAGAGAGAAGGTTTCGAAGTAACAGTCGTGCCAGTGGACAACGAAGGAATGTTAAAGCTCGACGAACTCGAGAAGGCCTTGAGACCCACAACGATCTTGGTCAGCATCATCGCTGTTGGTCACTTCGTGGGCTCTATGATGCCTCTGAAAGAAGTCGGAGAGATCCTCTCGAGGCAGGATCACAAGATATACTTTCACACCGACGCGGCCGAAATGTACGCGAAAATGCCTCTGGACGTTCAGGATTTGAAGCTGGACCTTGTGAGCGTAAGTGGACACAAGTTTCACGGACCGAAAGGCATCGGTTTTCTGTACGTCAGAAGAGGCACGAAGATCGAGCCCATCATGTACGGTGCAGAATCGTTCGACAAAAGAAGGCCTGGAGGAGAAAATGTTCCTGCAATCATGGGTATGAGGAAGGCCGCAGAACTCGCCTTCGAACACATGGAAGAATCTTACAGAAGGCTGAGAGAACTGCAAGACTATTTCATAGGAAGGATCGAGACTGAGATAGACCACGTCGTCTTGAACGGACCGAGAGGAGAGAAGAGAACACCTTACAACGTGAACTTCAGCTTTTCGTTCATCGAGGGAGAAGCGATCAGTTTGGGTTTGAGTCTTGAGGGAGTAGAAGTTGCGACGGGCTCGGCCTGTGCTTCGGAATCTCTCGAACCCAACTACGCGATATTAGCCATAGGTGGTGACCATGAACGAGCGCACGGCTCGATCCGTTTCACGTTCAATCGATTCACCACGAAAGAGGATCTCGATTACACGGTCGAGAAATTGAAGAAGGTTGTTCAATGGTTGCGTAACATAAGCCCTCTGAAAGCTGAGAGGTGATTCATATGTTGAAATACACAGAGTTGGTTTTGGATCATTTTAAGAACCCCAGAAACCTTGGACGCATAGAAAACCCAGACGCTGAAGCTACGGAAGGAAGTATCGCCTGTGGAGACATGATGACAGTGTATTTGAAGATCGAGGACAACAAGATCGTGGACATAAAGTTCGAATCGTATGGGTGTGCTGCGAACATCGCCACAGCTTCCATGATGACGGAAGTCGTCAAAGGACTGACGCTCGAGGAAGCCAAGAAGATCACGTGGAAGGACATCGTCGAAAGGCTCGGAGGCTTGCCTCCTGTGAAGTATCACTGCAGCAATCTCGCGATAGATACGCTCAGAAAGGCCATCAGTGCGTACGAAGAATCACTCGTTGGGAAGTGATCGCCCATGAGGGTGTATCTGGACCATGCCGCAACGACGCGCGTTTTCGACGAGGTCGCACAAGAGATGGTTAAGCTCTTCACGCAGTTCTACGGGAACGCCTCCAGTCTGCACTCACACGGGTACGAAGCCAAAAGACTTTACGAGGAAGCGAGGACGAAGGTAGCTAAGCATCTGAACGTTGAGCCTGAAGAAATCTATTTCACCTCGGGTGGGACGGAGTCTGACAACATTGCAATACGGGGCTTTTTGAAGGCGAACTTTCCAAACGGTGGGCACATCATAACCACCCAGATCGAGCATCCAGCGGTGCTCGAGGTTGCCAGACAGTTGGAAAGAGAAGGCTACAGTGTGACTTACTTGAAACCAACGATCGACGGGTATGTCACGCCCGATGACTTTAGAAGGGCCATACGAAAAGATACTGTGCTCGCATCGATCATGTGGGTCAACAACGAAACTGGTGTTATCCAACCGATAGAAGAGATATCCAAGATAGCTCGAGAACATGGAATCGTCCTCCATAGCGATGCGGTCCAGGCGATCGGAAAAATCAAGATCGACGCCAGACTCGTTGACATGTTGTCCGCATCCGGTCACAAGTTCTACGCGCCAAAGGGATGTGGCTTTCTGTACGTGTCGAAACGTGTGAAAATCGAGCCCATCATGTACGGTGGAGGACATGAGAGAGGTTTGAGAAGCGGTACAGAAAACGTGCCTGGAGCGTACGCTATGGCGCTGGCGCTCGAGATCATCGAGAAGAACTACGAGGCTTGGTCCGAGAAGGTCAAAAAACTCAAAGAAAAGATACTCAAGGTCATCGAAGACATTCCAGATCACCACGTCAACGGTTCGAACACGATCTTTTCTCACATCAACGTTTCGTTCAAGAACGTTCTCGGTGAAACACTCGCAACGGCACTGGACATGAACGGAATATCTGTTTCGACGGCGTCGGCGTGCTCTTCTCATCACGGTGCAGGAAGATCGCACGTGCTTGAAGCGATGCAACTCGAAGATTGGATGATCGATGGAGCAATCAGGATAAGCCTGGGGTACGACAACAACGAAGATGAGTTAGACTACTTCGTGGAGGTCCTCTCCAAAGAAATCGACAGACTAAGGAAGATGTCCTGAGGGGGAAAACTTCATGTATTCGGACAAATTCAAGCAACTCTTCATGTATCCAAGATACTGCAGAGACATAGATTACACCCACACCGCGGAGGTCGTCTATCCAGAGCATGGTGACAAGGTTCGCATCTTTTTGAGAATCGAGAACTACGTCGTAAAAGACGTTGCGTTCAAAGCAGTGGGTTGTCCACGCGTCATTGCCGCATCTGAAGCCGTCTGCAGACTGATCGATGGGAAACACATCGACGATGTGAAATACTTGAACGAAGAGCATGTCCGAGACGAGATGGACTTCCACGACAAAAAATTCACCTGCATAAACGCGCCCATTGATGCTTTGAAGAAGGCCTTGGCGAAGGTGCAATGACAGGTTTTTGGCGTGGCTTGATCTACAGCAGCGTCGCTGGTATCAGCACGGTGCTTGGCGCAATACCTTTTTTGTTGTTCAACAAGGTTGCTTCACAAAAATTGATAGACGCCTTCCTTGGCTTTGCCGCAGGCGTGATGCTCGCCGCGAGTGCCTTCAGCCTCGTTGTACCGTCGATCGAGTTGGGTGGTGTTCTGCGATTCGCCATCGGTTTTGTGTTGGGGGGTATCCTTGTCGACGTCATGGACAAGATCTTGCCACACGAGCATTTCACGAAGGGCCACGAGGGAATAGACGCGAAGCGTTTGAAAACCGTCTGGCTGTTCATCATCGCGATCACCATACACAATCTGCCCGAGGGTATGGCTGTTGGTGTCGGAGGCTTTACACCACAGGCTTTAACGATCGCAATCGCGATAGGCCTGCAGAACATCCCCGAAGGCGCGGCGGTGGCAGCGTCCTTGATGAGTGCCAAGTACAAAAAATCCTCCATCTTCTCCATCACCCTTTTCACAGGTGTGGTGGAGGCGCTGGGCGGACTGTTGGGCGTGACACTGATAAGTTTTGCGAAAGGGCTGCTGCCATACCTGCTTGCGTTGGCTGCGGGAGCAATGATATTCGTGATAAGTGATGAGGTGATTCCTGAAACGCACTTGAAGGGTGAAGAGCGACTCACGACTTACTGGATCTTGATCGGCTTTATCGTCATGACCGCACTTGATGTTCTTCTTGGATAGCTGGTATCATCTTATTTGGAGGTGTAAAGAGGTGAACGAAAAGATAGACAAGATAGTGCTCTCTCTCAAGGAAGAAATGTTCAAAGAAGCTTCCAATTTGGTGAAGATAAGATCCGTTCAATCTGATCCAGCACCTGGAAAGCCGTTCGGCGAAGGTGTGGCGCAGGCGCTGGACTATGCTTTAAAGCTCGGTGAGAGGCTCAATTTTCGCATTAAGAACGTGGATGGCTATGCGGGACACATAGAGTACGGTGAAACTGGAAAACTTTTCGCGGTGCTGGGTCATCTGGATGTCGTTCCGGAAGGGGAAGGTTGGAGCGTTGATCCTTACGGTGGGATCATCAAGGATGGATACCTTTGGGGTCGCGGTGCTGCGGACAACAAAGGTCCCACCGTTGCGGTGATCTATGCGCTCAAAGCGGTCAAGGAAGCAAATGTACCTATTAGGAACAGGGTAAGAGTCATTTTGGGAACCGACGAAGAATCAGGTTGGGAGTGTGTGAAGCATTACTTCGAAAAGGAAGAAAAACCGGTGTACGCAGTCACACCGGATGCGGCTTTTCCAATCATATACGCGGAGAAAGGAATAATAACCTACAGGATCAGGATGAAAAGAGATCCATCTTCGAGCGGAAAGATCAAAGTGTTGAGACTCGAGGGTGGAGACGCCCCGAACGTGGTGCCACAGAGTGCAGTCGTCGAGCTTTCTTTCTTCAGCACCGAGACGATAGAAAAGTTGAAAAGCTTCCACGCCAGGAACAACGCACGCATAGATTGGTCGACAGAAAACGACAGGCTCGTGGTTCGAGCCCTGGGTAAGTCCGCTCACGGTTCCACGCCGGAGAAAGGTATCAACGCCATCGCTGCGCTCTTGGACTTTTTGAAAGATCTCGATCTGAGCGAAGATGTGAAGACATTCGTTCGTGTGCTCGCGACCAAGATCGGTTACGAAACGGACGGATCGTCTCTGAGAATCGCCGGCAGAGACTGTGTGGTTGGAAATCTGACTGTGAATCTCGGCACCGTACGCATGAACGATGAGATGATGGAAGCGACCATCAACATACGATATCCCATCTACTACTCCGAAGCGATGATGGCCAGACAGATCAGAGAAGCTTTGAAGCCCCTGAACGTACAGGGAGAGCACCATCTACCTCCATTGTTCGTTTCCCCAGACAGCGAGTTGATCAAGATCCTGAGCGAAGTTTACACCGAGATGACCAACCAGCCTGCCACGCTCTTGACGATGGGTGGGGGCACCTACGCACGCGCAGTACCGTGCGGTGTGGCGTTCGGCCCGCTGCTTCCAGGAAGGGAAGGAACGGAGCATCAACCAGATGAGAGGATCGCACTGGACGATTTGGTGACAGTCGCGAGGATCTACGCACAACTCTTCTACAGAATGCTCACACTCTGGCAATAGCGAAACTTGCCAAGCTTGTGAGGTTTTAGAACAACCTCTCTTGTTTGGGCTTTGTGAGGTTGAACTTCTGTAGGAATTCCTCTTCGGTGAGAATCTTCACCCCGAGCTGTTGAGCTCTTGTGAGCTTGGAGCCGGGGTTTTCTCCGACGATCAGATAATCCGTTTTCCGAGACACGCTGTCTGTGACTTTACCCCCGTGCGCGACGATGAACTTTTCGATCTCATTTCGACTAAAGTTTTTCAAAGTTCCCGTTACTGCGAAGGTGAGACCTTTTAGAGCTTCGGATGTCTCAATAGGTTTTTCTTCCTCAAGTTTGACATCAGCTTTTTCCAGTTTTTCCAGTATTTCCTTTGTTTTTTCGTTCCTGAAATATTCAACGATGCTGCGGGCTATCTCCTCTCCTATACCCGGTATCTGCATGAGTTGGTCCACATCGGCTTCGGCAAGCTTCTTCAGACTTCTGAAGTTCTGCGCGAGAACATAAGCAGTTTTCTCGCCGACCAATGGTATTCCGAGGGCTGTTATCCACTTGTGAAGGGGTGCTCGTTTAGCCTTTTCGATCTCGTTCAAAAGGTTAGCGATGGTCTTTTGCCCAATTCCAGGGCCAAGCTGTGAGAGATCGAACGGAGTCAGATAAAAGATGTCAGCGATGTCCTTCACCAGGCCTGAGTCGACGAGCTTGTCTATCATCTTTTCACCCAAGCCCTTTATGTCGAGTGCGCTCCTCGATGCGAGCGTTTCTAAAGCCCTCTTCAATTTTGCCGGGCAGTGCGGGTTCAAACACCTTAACGCAACCTCGCCGATCTCAATTTTCCCGACTTTGCCTCCGCATACCGGGCATTCCTTTGGTGGCTCTATCTTTTGTTCGCTACCAATCCTGAGCGATTCAATCACGGAGACAACCTGCGGGATTATGCCACCAGCCTTTTCTATGTAGACCCAGTCTCCGATTCGGATGTCCTTTTCCTCTATGTAGTCGAAATTGTGAAGACTTGCCCTCTTGACGATTGTTCCAGCCAGCTGCACCGGTTCCAGCTCGGCGACGGGCGTCAGAGCACCAGTTCTACCCACTTGGACCGTCACGCCGATGATCTTCGTGCGGGCATGCTCAGACGGAAATTTAAATGCGATGGCCCACCGAGGAGCTTTCGCCGTAGTCCCTAAAGCGCGCTGCAGCTCAAACTCGTTGACCTTCACGACCACTCCATCGACCCAGTAGCCGAGCTCGCGCTTCCTCTGTGTCCACTCTTTCCAGTAAGTTATGACTTCGTCGATGCTGCTGCACAACTTTGAGTGTGGATTGACTTTGAAACCCACCTCTCTGAGCCAGTCCAGCGCTTCCCATTGGGTTTTGAGTCCATACTGTTCAGGCTTCAGCACGTAGTATATGAAACTGTCCAAACGACGTTCAGCGGTGATCTTGGTGTCCAGCTGTCTGAGGGTCCCGGCGGCTGCGTTCCTGGGATTTGCGAAAAGCGGTTCGCCTCGCTTCTGTCTTTCTTCGTTCAGTTTCTCGAACACATCCGTGGGCATGTAGATTTCCCCACGCACCTCGACACTCATTGGTTTCCTCAACCTGAGCGGGATGCTCTTGACCCTCTTCAAATTCTCTGTTATGTCGTCACCTCTGATTCCATCGCCCCTGCTGAGACCCTGAACGAACCTGCCATCCACGTAGCGGAGAGCCACGGAGACTCCGTCTATCTTTAGCTCGGAGACGTAGGCAACCTCCTTGACGTTCAAAAGTCGTCTGATTCTCTCGTCGAACTGTCTTATCTCATCCTCACTGTAAGTGTTGTCGAGGCTCAGCATCGGTTCGGAGTGAGGCACGCTTCGGAACTCGTCGAGAACTTTCTCGCTCACTCGCTGCGATGGGGAATCCGGTGTCACCAGTTCAGGATACTGTTTTTCAAGTTCGATCAGTTCGCGCATGAGTTTGTCGTACTCCTCATCGGTTATCACAGGGGATGCCAGAACGTAGTACCTGTAGTTGTGGTACTCTATTTCTTCGCGGAGTTGTTCAACCCTCTTTTTCACTTCCTCTGGAACCTGTGACACGATCATCACCTCATATCAGGACAAGGTTCCTCAGCGATTCGGCGAGCAACCGTGCGGGGACCGATGCATATTTGGAATGGTTCTCTATGTACTGCTCGATGGCCTTCGAGCCTGCAAAATCGACTATGATTTTCACGGACAGAAAAGGTTTTTCGTTCTCCACACAGACCTTCGCCGCGGCCGCCGAGTCCATGTCCACACAAATGGCACCGGTGGTCTCGTGAATCTTCTTCGCTGTACTCTCAGAAGAGATGAAGCTGTCTCCAGAAGCGATGATCCCACAAGTGACATCGCTCGATTCCAGCAGCGGGGCGAACACCTCCTGGGAGGGATTGATGAGAGAATCGACGTTTATTCTGGGCGAAAAGTCGTACTCCACGTAAGCGGTACCTGCGACCAACGTCCCGAACAAGATGTCCTGTCGAAGCGCACCGGCCGCACCGATGAGCAAGACACAGTCCGGTGCAAACTTGTCCAGCAGCGCCTGAACGACGCACGCGGTTTCTACCTTTCCAACACAACCGCTGGTGATCATGACTTCGTTCGGACCAATCAAACCGCGAAAAACGGGACGTCTCAAGATCTGTGAAACTTGCAATCTCGGTGAAAGCGCGTCTATGAGAGGTTTCACTTCTTCTGGAAGAACCCCAACGATCGCGATCATGGGATCACCCAAAGAGATTATAAACCAGCGGAGTACGCGCGCAGATACCTTTCAAGCACCCTGACGAACGCTCGATACAATCTTGGATCGAACTTGGTACCAACCATCTCTTTTTCGATCAACCTCACGGCCTCTTCTACGCTCAAAGCACGCCTGTAAGACCTTTCCTCGATCAGAGCGCAAAACACATCCACCAGACTCACGATCTGCGCCCTCAGACTGATCTGATCTCCTTTTAAACCATCAGGATAACCTGAGCCGTCGTAGTTTTCATGATGGTGCCTGACGATGTCCACAACAAGGTCCCATCCGGAGATCTTCTTTATTATTTTTTCACCGTAGATGGGATGCATCTTCATGATCTCGTACTCTTGCTGGGTCAGTCTGCCCGGTTTGTTGAGGATGTGTTCGGGTATTCCTATCTTTCCTATGTCGTGCAACAACGCACCAAACTTGATTGCCTCCAGATCGGCCGGGTCTGTCAAGCCTACTTCCTTCGCGAGCTCCAAAGCGAGTGTCACGACACGGTCCGAATGACCGAAGGTGTTGGCATCCTTGACCTCTATGGCCTCAGCTAACGTCGCGATGATCTGTTCGTTTCTCTCCTCCAGAACCTTCTGAGTTCCTTCCAGCTCGTTCACCGTGTCCTGCAGATTCTGCATCATGGCGTGCAGTTCGTGCCAGGATGCTTTCTGTGCTTCGACGAGCCTGTGGATAGCCTCTTGCAACTGGTTCAGTTCCGATATCTTCGTTTCTATCGGTACATAGACAACTTCCTCTGTCTTCTCCAGTTTGGACAGACTCTGGTTCACATTGTCCAACACAACGTTCACCGCGGTGATGAGCCGATTCTCAAAGCTGTAGGCGAAATTCAACCAGAAGACTGCGCCACACAGTGCAGCCAAAGCAACGATTATGTATGGAAGCAGGACTATCAGGTACGTGCTGAGTGGAACGAAAGAACCAACGAAGGCTTCGAACCCTTCCAAGCGCTCCAACTGTACAAAACCCACCAGATCGTTGATCTTCAGAAAACCTTTCTCTGTGTTGAACTTGGAACCGAGCAGATTCAAATTGTTACACACCACGATGGTTCGATCCGAACTCGTCAGAAAGACGTATGCCATTTCAGCTGAAACGATCTTTTCGAACAAGGACGCAGGAATTTCAACCAAAAGGATGTCGGAACCTTGCTCGATCAGGAATTTCACGCTGTTACCATGTACGAAGATTCCCCTCAAATCTGAGGACACCCAAGGCAGCTTCTCATAACGCAACAAATTCGACAGATCTACATTGGTGGCGATATCGACGAGCTGTCTGTTCAATCGCCTCACGACTGCGCCAAACGATGACTGACTCTGCTTGGACGCTTGGTCGAGCAACTGGCTCAAGGAATTTTTGAGCAGGCTCACGTAACTCGTTGAGTAATACGAATTTATCCGTCGGGCCAAAGGAAAAAGACCTATCACGAATGTGGCAACGAGTATCAAGACCAGCAACGTGCCGTACCTTCTGAAGCGCAGCACCATTTCTCTGAGGCTCATTCGTTCACCTCTCGATCTCGAAGCTCCCGTTTCTTACCTCAACGAAAGTCAGTTCACGTTTCGATGAAAGATCACTGCTGATAACGAACTCACCCGTGACCCCGACGAACTTGCGGTTTCGCAGATATTCTGCGGCGTTCTCAGGCAATATCTTGTTTTGCAACAGTTCGGCGATCAGCATCGTCGCATCGTACGCACCCGCAACGTCTATGTCGTCGAAACCTTTCTCACTCAATGATCTATAGTCGAACAAACAGCACACGAGCATACCTTCAATTGCGTCCTTTCCGCTCGGAATGAGATCTCTGTCGAAGGCATAGTCACTTCCGACGAGTGGTCCAGAGAAACCTCGCGACCTGGCAAGCTGAGCGATCATCCCAGCCAGCCTTCCATCAACAGCCAAGACCATCACATCGTAGTGTGCAAAGTCTTCGTCAACGAGTTCATCGATTCTCGAAATGTGAACCGATTTGAGCGTCTCGGCAGATAAGCATTTACGCAGACTCTCTTCCAGAGACTGGCTGTACACTGGATTGAGCTTGTCACAAACCAGAAGAACCCTGTCGTGCCGGAAACGTTTCAACAATTCTGCGATTTGCCTGCCCTGTTCCTCATCTGTGACGGACAAGCTCATCAAATAGCTACTCTTACCCACCACGAAGTAAGACGTGACCTGCGGTGCGATCGCGAAGATCTTGTACTTCTCGAGAAAAGGTATCAAATCGCGAGCCTGGGAACTGATACGAGGACCGACGGCGTAGCTGTTTTGATACTTTCTGAGGACGGCTTCGAGCTTCGGCTTTTCGGTGTCTATCCTTACCCTGACGGCCTCATAACGAAGTCGACGCTCTTTCAGAAAGGCTTCCACACCCTGAAAGAAGTTTGCCTCACCATCTTCCAGAACAACGATGAAGATTCTGTTCAACTTGACCTGACTCAGCACGATGATCAACGCGAGAGCTACGACGAACAGAAAGATTGCAAACTTCATTCAATGACCTCCATGCCGAAGCCGGCAGTACCCGGACCCACATGCGTCGTGATCACTTTACCCATCTCGGTGAACTCGACATCGAGAACGTTGTAATGCTGCTTGAGCATCTCGAGCAACACCTTGGTGCTCTCGCGCTCGTTGGCATCCACCATGAGAAGTCGAACCCTCTTGCCCTCCGGAACCATGCTCAGGGCCTTCTTGATGAGCATTTCTTGCGCGCGTTTTTGACCTCTGGCTTTCTCGAATGGTATCAGTTTACCTTCTTCGTTTATGAAGATACCGACGTGGATGTTGAGCAAGGTACCTAAGAAGCCTTGGAGTCGCGTGACCCTCCCACCTTTGACGAGAAAATCGAAGTTTGAAACATAGAAGATCGCCTTGTAACGACTGGCCTTCAAATCGTTCTCGATGATCTTGACGATCTCAGTCGTACTCTTTCCTTCCTTTTCCAATTCTCGGGCCCTTCTGGCGGGTAACGGCATCGCTGCCGAGGCGAGCTTGGTGTCAATGACATGAACGGGCAGATCGAATTGTTTTGCAGCTTGGACCGCAGAATCGCACGTTCCCGAAAGCGCCGTTGAAATCGTCATGACGACGATCTCCTCATAGCCCTGTTTCTTGATCTTTTCATAGAGATTGAGAAACTCCCCCACAGACGGTTGAGAGCTCTTGGGAAGTTCCTTCGCTTTGGATATGCGATCGTAAAAGCTCTGGATCTCGATCAGATCTCTCGTGTCGTCCTCTTGACTCCCGTCGGGCCAAGTCACGTGCAAGGGAATTATCTCCAGGTCGAACTTTTCTGTCCATCCCCTGGGAACGTCCGAAGTGCTGTCGAGAACGATCTTGAACCTACCCATTCTTCATCACTCCGTTTTGAAGATTGCCAAACGTTCTTGCAAACGAGAGACAGAACTGGACAAATCTTCAACCGAACTGAGCAAACGTGAGACCAGCTGTTGCTGTTCGGTGAGAAGTTTTGATAAATTCGATGTCTCATCTGAGGTTTCCGAGACGTTCCTGGAAACTTCGCTCAGAGCTTGAGAAACTTCCTGAATGGATTCAGCCTGCTGCTGTACCACGGAAGTGATAGATTCAAACGTCTGCATAGTCTGGTTCAAGCCTGATATGGTGTCCTGCAGGAGCTTGGTCAAACTGCTCTGCTCGTTGTAAACTTGTTCAACTACGTTGCCCACGTTCGTTGTCAGTTCAACCACTCTGCGCACCTTCTCCTCGATTTCAGTCAGTATAGATTCTATCTGTGAAACGGAGGATTTCGTTTGATTTGCCAGCTTTCTTATTTCCTCGGCGACGACAGCAAATCCCCTCCCGCTCTCTCCGGCCCTCGCCGCTTCTATGGCCGCGTTCAGGGCGAGCAAGTTGGTCTGTTCGGAGATGTTCTGTATGGTCGAGGCGATTTGCTTTATCTTGTTTGAAGATTGAACCAGTTCTTCTATGTTCTTTCTTGATTGTACTGACCACTTGAGGCCTTCTTCCATGCTCTGAGATATCTTACTGATCGAACTTGTGCCATCTTTGAGTTGATCTTTCATCTTGCTCGAATTTTCAAGCAAACGAGTAGACTCACGCGCGAGGTTCTGGATGAAAGAGCTTATTTCTTCCATCGACGCATTGACCTCTTCGGAAGCCGCAGCAATGCGCTTCATCCTATCATCGATTGATTTGAAGGAATCTTGAAACTCCTGTGAAACGGTCTTCTCTTTGTCGACGAAGCCCTGCACAGAACTCGACACGTCGAAAACCAATTTCGCCGAAGTTTTGGTCTCGTTCACAAGGTTCTTCAGCTCGCCAACAACCTCTGTCATCAGACTGCAGATCTGTCCTATCTCGTCACGTGATCTGTCGAAGATCGAAGCGGTCATATCTCCAGATTTGACAGCTTCGAAAACTGGTATCAGTTTCTTGATCCTGTTTCCGAACCATCGAGCCACTAAAAAGATCACAACAACGGAGACAACCGCGACGATGGATATCAACACGATCGTGTAGGTTCTTAGAGAAGTCATGGGTGCTTCGATCGATTCAGCGGGCGAAGAGATGTGGACTGACCAGCTGGTTTGCGGGATAGAACCGCTGATGAGATAAACACTCTTCGAACCGATTTTCGACTTCTTGAGAGACGAAGAAAACTCATATCCAAGCTCTTTCAAATGCCTGCCCCGCTCAACGTTCCCACTGTGTGAGACAATCCTCATGCCTTCATCGCTCAAGATGACTTCCAGAGAATCTCCCGATAATTCTTTCATCAGTTTATCGAAAACGGAGAGATCGAAGACGACACCTGCTCCTGCGATCAACCTGTCTTCGAAACGCACTGGAACGATTATAATTAGCGAATGATCCTCCGAGAGTTCCCTGACGACGTCCATTCTTATTCTTGTCTCACTCAGCAGCATTTCCTTCAACTTCTCGGAAACGAAGACCTCCTCATTGCCGTCGATGACAAACCGGCCGTCTGGAACAATAAGGAAACAGCCACGGACGTAATCTGGCATCTTCTCACGTTCAGTCGAAAGGAGGTTCGCAAGAGTTGGAGCCGCATTTTCAAACGCAAGGTTAAGGATTGGCTTGAGCATGGGCGTATTCGCCAGCGATTCAGCTAT
>JAPYWY010000240.1 GCA_028276125.1 Pseudothermotoga sp. | reverse complement strand
GCTCAGATCGTAAACGACACCTTGGAAGGCGATGTAGGACTTTGCACGATTCTTACCATCGAACTTGGCAAGTTGCTCAACTGTGAAGACCAACACGCCGAAGGGCTTGACGTTGGCGATCTTCCCAACACCGTGCGGTGAATTTCTCACTAGCTCGTGCGTCAGTTCCTCACCAGCTGTGTGCCTGTTCTTGTGTTCTCCGCCGGACCAATGTCTGGATGGGGTGACATCGTACACTATCCCGCTCGCTGCAACGAGCGCCTGTTTTCCCTTTCCCGTGAACGTGGTGAGTTCGTCGATGTTTATCGCCAGGATGCCAACCAAGTTCGACTCGTCCAGAAACTTTGCATCAACCTCGGCTCTGGTCAAGAACTTTTTGGGAGCATTTATTCTGTACACGACGCCTTCCACGGACACGAACTCGTCCGTTTGCAAAAGTCTACTCAGGCTGATCAAAGGATACTGACCTTTGAACTCTTTCAGGTTGAACTGAGCGAGGTTCAAGGAAAAGAGCATTGTCGCAATGAGGGACAACAAAAGAAGAACTAAGATGTTTTTCATAGTCAAACCTCCTTTCGGTTTTTATTCTAAATTATGTCTCGTGCCATTAGAGAAACAAGGTGTAACACTCACGTAAAATATGCGACTTGGACCTCACAAGTTTCGATCGGCGTTTTGATCAAGTTTGGTGGGTTTACTTGCGAGGGAGACAGCTTGTGAAACAAGCTGTTTGATCTCGTTGTTCGCGTTGGTCATCTGTTTCAACGCCCTGTCCACTGAATTGGTTTTCTGATCCACCTGTTCAAGAAGGCTCAAAAGACTCTGGATCAACTGTTTGTATCTTCCGGCCTCATCTTGGTTCATCATCACGTGTCTCGCTTCCAGATAGTGTGCGACGGCGAAGATGTCTCTGTAGGTGCAGAGGAAAACGTTTTGCTTCTTTCCTTCTGCAATCAGCTCTGGCGCTATATCTATCACGGCGGAGGGTACAACCATGATGGAACAGTCGACTGTGTTGGGTTGATTCTGATACTTCCTGACGTTGTCTATTTCTCGTTTTATCTTTTGCACTATCTCTTTCTTTATCTCCTCTTGAACTTTCTGATCTTGCGCGTCCTCGAATTCAACTATCAGGTTCGATAGATCCGGCAACTTAGAATCTATTGGGATGTATTTCCCACCGCCGAGGTTCCAAGCGAACTCGACAACCATCGAACCGACAGAAAGGTTCTTCACAACGGTACCAACCTTGATTGACTCACTTAGAGCCTCACTCAGGAGCATCTCACCGATTTGACCTCTCGTCTTGGTCCCAGAGACGGTTTTCACGAATTCTTCTACGATCCTCCTCATATCCTTGAGTTCTGCGTCTCTTTTCTTTTCGATCTCTTCCCGCGATTGACCCTGTTGCAAAAGAAATCTTTCGATAGTGGCTCGTTGTTCATCCGAAAAACGCTTCATTTGCTCGAGCAGTTCGGTGATTCGCTTCTCTTTCTCCTCGTCGAGTTTTATGGTTCTGTTGGAAACCTCTTCGAACATTCTCTTCATATTCTCTGTGAACTCTTCGAGCCTTTTATCTCTCTCTGCACTCAATCTCTTCTCTGCTTCCTTGGTCTCCTCGTACCTCGCTTTGAGTTCACTCACCAAGCTCGACAGTCCACTCAGAGATCCAAGTGAAGAGGACAAAGCCCCTTGTTGGGAAACGAGATAATTGATCTGTTCCTTCAAATTCTTGATCGATTCCTCAAAGCCCTTCCGCTCACCGCGTAACTTTAAAACGCCCATGTAATAACCAATGAAAACACCGACGAGGGTTCCAAGCAGGAACATGGCTAACACCTAAATCCCCCCTGTCTAAAATTTCAGTTCTTGTAGAAACTCTGGTTCTCCAACAGTTGCTCTGCTGGCACATCTTTCAACTCTTTCGCAGGAATTCCCACGTAGATCTTTCTTGGAGGAACATTTCTCGTGACCACCGCACCTGCACCTATCAACGCGTCTTCACCGATTTCTATGCCTGGTAAGATGGTCGCGTTCGCACCTATCCTGGCGCCTTTTCTGATCGTGGGACCTTTGAAGTACTTCTTCCTTTCCTCGGTCCTACCCAAAAAATTGTCGTTGGTGAAGGTGACCTCCGGTGCGATGAAGCAATAATCTTCTATTGTGGAAAGCGCAGTTATGTAAGCTTCGGTTTCTATCTTTACGTATTTGCCTATGGTCGTTTTGTTCTCCACGGTGACGCCCCTGCCTATAACTGTGTACTCGCCAATTGTCACGTCCTCTCTTATACTCGCCAGATCGCCAACAAAGACGTGATCCTTCAAAACCGCACCGCGGTATATGACACAGTTGGCACCTATCGTCACGTATTTTCCAAGAACAAGAGCTGGTAAATCCTTCTTTTCAGTCGTTGCGGACGTACTCGCTTTGAATGGTTCTTTACCCAAAACACTGTTGTCAGCTATCACACACCCTTCACCTATGATCGTCTCTTTCCTTATGACCACGTTGTGACCTATCATCACATTGTCACCTATCACCACGTTGTCTTCAACAACTACGTTGTGACCGAACGTAACGTTCGAACCGATCTTGGCTTTGTGAGAGATGTACATTCGCTCACCCCCAAGGAGATCTTAACATCTTCGAACTCACGGTCGGAGTTCGAGGTCGCAGGTTATCTGTACGATTAACGAAGCGTTACCGAAAAGTGTAACAGCGAAGATCGAGATTCATTCGTGAAAAACTTTCAGAAAGAGTTGCTCTTGGTGTTAGGAGGAGAGTTTCAAAACTTTCTGTTCTTTCTTGTCCGTATATTACCTATTGGACAGCAGCGCCTGGGCGGTCCGTGTGCACACGGGAAGGTTTAGTTGGGATAGGTCTAATTCGTCGGAAAAATTCTTCCTCACCTTCCTCCTTTGGAGTTATAATTAGTCAACTCTTCCAAGGGGGGATATCGGATGAAAGGTGTACTGGTGTTTGTCGCTGTGGTGACGGTCTTGTTCTTCGCCAGCTGTAGCGCAATCTTACCCACTGGTTCCAAACCAGAAGACCTCGCAAAGGGCTTGGCGGACAAGATCAAGGGGTTGGTTGATTCGGGTGAA
>JAPYWY010000239.1 GCA_028276125.1 Pseudothermotoga sp. | reverse complement strand
TACACGTGGTCAAAAAGTTTGACAAAGAAACGTTGAGAAGATTGAAAGAATTGGCACGCGTATGCCGTGGTGATGTGCTGAAGATGACCTACGTTGCCAATTCCGGGCACCCTGGAGGGTCCATGTCTTCGATGGAAATCTTTCTGAGCATCTACAGCTTCGCGAACATCGATCCGAAGAATCCTTTTGATCCTTTGCGAGACAGGATCGTCATCAGTCACGGACACACCTCTCCTGGGGTTTACGCCGTGCTCGGCAGATTGGGTTTCGTTGATATCGAGCAGGTCATCGCGGGCTTTCGCCACCATTCGAGCATCTTCGAAGGCCACGTGACGCGTGGAATTCCAGGGATCGATTGGTCCACTGGGAACTTAGGTCAAGGCCTCGCTGCGGGTGTTGGTTTCGCACTTGCTGCAAAGATCAAGGAGCAAGACTACCACGTCTTCGTCGCGATGAGCGATGCCGAACAGGCGAAAGGACAAGTCGCAGAGGCTCGCAGGATCGCCAAGAAATATGGTCTTTCGAACATCACCGTCGTCATAGACTACAACGATGCGCAGATCTCCGGCAGGGCACGTGACATAATGCACGTCAACATAAAGGAGAACTACCTTTCAGACGGCTGGAGAGTTATAGAAGTCGACGGTCACGACATAGAACAACTCTTGTATGCGCTGAAGGAGGCCGTTGAAGACAAGGTCAATCCCGTCGCCATCCTTGCGCACACCGTGATGGGCAAGGGTGTTTCCTTCATGGAGAACAATGTCTCATACCATGGAAAGCCCCTCACAAGGGAAGAACTCGAAAAGGCGCTCATGGAACTCGGCGTCGAGAACGATGTTGACAAATACATCGAACTCAGAAAACAGTTACCGCTCGTGAAGCACGAACCTTTGAAGCTTGAATACGAGGTCAAGATAAACGTTCCCCCCGCCAGGACTTACACGGAGAAAACGGACAACCGCAGCGCGTTCGGTAAAGCGCTTCTTGACGTCGTCAAGGCCAACAAGAACAGTGAGACACCCGTGGTGGTTGTGGACTGTGACTTGGCATCTTCCGTGAGGACGGACATGGTCATGAAGGAGGTTCCCGAAAGGTTCGTTCAGATAGGTGTGCAGGAACACTCGGCAGCGACGGTCTCTGGTGCCATGTCAGCTGACAATGTTGTGACGTTCTTTGCCGATTTTGGAGTTTTTGGTGTGAGTGAAACGTACAACCAGCACCGACTGAACGCGATAAATCACACGAATTTGAAAGTCGTTGTGACGCACTGCGGTCTGAACGTCGGAGAAGATGGAAAAACTCATCATGGGCTCGATTACGTCTCTGCGCCGGCAAACTGGCTCGGCTACAAAGTCATAGTGCCAGCCGATCCGAACCAGACGGACCGCGCCGTGAGGTATGCCGCATCGGTCTATGGGAACTTCTTGATCGCCATGGGTAGGGCGAAGCAATCTATCATAAAGCGCGAAGATGGAAAACCCTTCTTCGGCGACGATTACACCTTTGAGTACGGCAAGATCGATGTGCTCAGGGAAGGTACGGAAGTGACGCTCTTGGGTTGCGGTGCCATCGTCGAGAACTTGGTGGCCGCGGCAGACAGCTTCAAAGGTAAAGTTTCTGTGCTCAACGTCTCTTGCCCCCTCGATCTCGACGAAACAACGCTGAGGAAGTACTGTGATGGTAAGAAAGTGCTCATCGTCGAAGATCATGCCGCCCCACTCGGTTTGGCAGCGTTGCTCGCGAAGTTCATGATGCAAAAGAAGATCTTTCCTTCGCACTTCGAGCAGATTGCGATCGAAGAACACGCAGTCTCTGGTCCCTACGAGGCACTGTACGAACTCTACGGACTCAGTGCGAAAAGGATCGCTGAGAAGGTGGCAGCGCTTTTGTCATGAGGGAAGAGGAGATCAAAAATCTCATCGATTTCATGAAACAACTCGGATACAACTTCTGTGATCCCAAACTGCTGTTCACCGCGTTGTGTCACTCTTCTTATGCGCACGAAGAGAGACAGCGCGGAAGAAAGGACGTCGAATCCAACGAGAGACTGGAATTCTTGGGCGACGCAGTCGTAGATTTCTTGATCGCGGAACATCTCTACAGCAACTATCCCCAAGCTCCGGAGGGCACCATGTCCAAGATCAAGGCTGCAGCTGCGAGCGAAGATGCTCTGGCACTCATCGCTAAGGATATCGGTTTGAACCGTCACATCTTTCTCGGTCACGGTGAAGAGCTGAACAACGGTCGGGAGAGAGAATCGATACTCTCTGGCGCGTTAGAGGCTTTGGCGGCAGCGCTCTATTTGGACGGGGGAATGAAGCCTGTAAAGGAGATCCTCGTTCCCTATATGGTTCGCTACATCGAACAGATTGCGGCAGGAAAGATCGTTTTCGATCACAAAACGGCGTTGCAAGAGCTTGCTCAAGAGCAGTACAAGACCTTGCCGGAGTACGTTCTCGTTCGTGAAGAAGGACCAGCGCACATGAAGAAGTTCTTCGTCGAGGTTAGACTGAAAGGTCGTTCACTCGCGACCGGTGAAGGCTCTTCGATAAAGGATGCGGAAAAGAACGCTGCAAAGTTAGCGTTGGAAAGGTTGAAGGAGATGGAAGATTGAAGATACTGCCCATCTTTCTCCCGCAGAGAGGTTGTAAGAACAGATGCATCTTCTGTTCGCAGTGGGCCGTGACAGGCTTCGAAAGACCTTCGAGCTTCGATGAACTCGACAAACTCGTGCATAGTTATTCGAAGACGACCCACAGCTTCGAAATTGCCTTCTACGGGGGCACGTTCACGTCGATCGATGAATCTGAACAGCTGAGTTATCTTCGCTGGGCGAGCCGGTACGTGCAGACTGGCGTCTGTAGTGGGATAAGACTTTCCACTAGGCCGGACGAGATCGATGAAGCAAGGGTGCGCCTTTTGAAAGAACACGGTGTCAAGTTTATCGAGTTGGGTGTGCAGTCCTTTGACGACGAAGTGTTGCGGCTGAACGGTCGTGGTTACACTCAAAGCGATGTTTTGAAGGCATGCGAGATTCTCAAAAAGTTTGAGATAGATTTCGGCATCCACCTCATGGTTGGTCTGTTGGGCGACGAGGCAATGAAGGACATTCTGAGTGCGTGGCAAACCA
>JAPYWY010000012.1 GCA_028276125.1 Pseudothermotoga sp. | reverse complement strand
CACGGGAAATCCTGACAACTTTCATCTGTTCGTGGCCGTGGACCATCTTGGGAGAAGAACGGTGGGCGTTTCGATCGTGAATCCTTTCGAGAAGAACCTTCCCATATATTCGCTGCAATTGAGAGTTAAGCTCGATGATGTGTACGAAAAACTCTTCTCGATCCAGCCGAACTTTCACAAGTGTGGCATCGTGAGGCTTCCGCTCAACTTCAAAATGGTCTGCGGCTTGGGTGATGAAGACTTTTTGGCCAAAGAGATCTTCAAGGAGAAGGTCTATGGGGAGAGGAAGCTATCTTTTGCAGAGTTCGTGAACGATTCTATCTACAAACGGCTGGTTTCCCTCAACAACTCTTCGATAGGCTTGGTGACAATTCGCTTGCTGGACGAAGGTATCCTGTGTTTGTTTAAAGCACCAAACGAAGTGGACAGATCACACGTTCCTCTGCTCGCCGAGATGGCACAGCTCCTCAAGTCCAAGTACAAATTCGCGTGCGAAGCAAAGTACAAGAGCATCACCTCAACGTCACCAATCTTGACGAGCCTTTGCATAGAGTACGATAAGTTCTTGGCGGGTTTTGATGTGCAGGCCTTCTGTCACGAATTTTCGAGAAAGTTGATCCAGGCGTACGAATGTGTGGTGCGAGTCATTTAAAAAAACGGGGGCAGTGCCCCCAAATGTGTGAGAAGGTGCTTGTATGGGTAGAGGTTGCTGGTGGCCGTCTAAATTCACACTTTCATAATAACATTTCGCCAGAGTGCTTTTCATTTCCTTAATCCTTGCTTATCCCTCACGTTTCGCACCTTAACATGGATTTCCTCCGAGTTCATGTGAAATTCAGCTTCACCCCTTGTGTTTGTCCAACGATCTGGCATACTTTAGTCAGAGAGAGTCGAAGACTGTATCTCGCAAGAGATGAGTTTCGAAGGGCACGGAAGCAGCAGATGAAAAAATACGTGTGACGGTGGTCAGATCTTGAAGATATGGGTTATAATGTAAAGCAGAAGTGAAACAAAGATTTCAAGGGAGTGGTTCGGTGGAACGAGTCATCGATCTCATCATTGGTGATAGGAGCGTCGAGGTTACGACGGACACGCCCATGGTTGTGATGGTTAGAGACCTGCTCTACGATGGTGATTGGCACACCATGAAGCAGGATCTCAAGGAGAAGAAAGACGTGATCGAAGAGATCGAGAAGTGCACCTTCATCGAAGAAAACGTTGTGTTGCTCGATGAGAGGATCTACGATCCAGTTTGCTTCGATGAACTAAAAGAATGGCTTGACGAGAAAAAGATTTTCCCAAGAGACTTCGTTCACGCGTCTTTGGCTGGTCTCTACGATCTGGCTTTGGATTACGCCGACAAGGACCTCCACGAAGAGGCTTTCAAGGTCGTTAAGTACATGCTCGAAGTGGACAAAAATTATGCCCCCGCGTACGAACTTTACGGTTCTCTTCTCATAGAAAAGGGAGACATCGAGCAGGGAATCAGGTATCTGGACAAAGCGATCGAGATAGATCCGTGGCTGGTGCCTGCCTATTCCTCGCTCGGTGAGGCTTACTACAATAGCGGTGATTATCTGAGGGCTGCTTCTTACTGGGAAAGGGAAATCGAGTACGCGCCGGACAACAAGCTGACTTACTTCATGCTCGCCGATGCTTACAGAAAACTCAAGGCTTACGACAAAGTGTGTGATGTTTTGGAACGCCTGTTGAAGAGGGATCCGGAAAGTATAGTGACGATGTTTCAGCTCGTACAAGCTTACAGAGAGACCGGAAGGCTTGAAGACGCACAACGTATGGAAGAACAGATACTCAATTTGAGGCCGACTCGCACAGAAGATGTCGAACCTTGGGCGAGGACACAGTTGAAGCACGGTAGGTACGAACGCGTCGAAGAGTTCCTGAGCTTGTTAGCAGATTCGGAGAAGATGAAACCGTACGTGAAGTTGCTGTCCGCACTCTGCGCTTTGAAGCAAGGAAAATTGGAACAGGCGAAGCGCACGTTCTTAGAGATCAAGGACCACAGCCCTTGGTATCTGTACGGTAATAAAGACTTTCTTTCGGAGTTCCTGAACGAGGAGGAAATGCGCGCTTGTGGCATTTCTTGAACTTTTTGCTGGGAGCAGTGATTGGAAGTTTTCTGAACGTGGTCATATACAGACTGCCAAGGACACATCTGAGCATAGTTAAACCTGCAAGGTCGATCTGTCCCAAGTGCGGAGCACAGATCCCATGGTACGACAACGTTCCGATCTTGAGCTATTTTTTGCTGAAGGGACGATGTAGGAGCTGTGGTTCGCCCATAAGCGTCAGATACCCTTTGGTGGAAATCATGAGTGCGTTCGCTTTTCTGGCCAACTCGTTTGTTTCCAACGTGGTGCTCTATCTATCCATGTGCTTGTTCTTTTCTTGTGCAATAGTCATAAGTTGCATCGACCTGGAGTTCCTCGCCATACCCGATGTGACGCTCGTCCTCAGCTGGGTCTCGGGTCTCGTCATCTGGTGGGTAAGAGGTTTTCCCGTGTGGAACGTTCTGGGTGCGGTCGTTGCGATGATCCTTCTGTGGCTTTTGGGCGTTGCGTACAAAGGTGGCATGGGTGAAGGTGACATCATTCTCATAGGTGCGATCGGTATAGCGCTGGGCCTCATCGAATCTTTCTACGTGTTACTGTTCTCTTCGGTGTCTGCGATAATCTACGCACTCGTGAAGGGAAAAGGAAAACTGGATCCGAAACAGAAGATCCCCTTTGGAACGTTCTTGGCACCTACTGGCTACACCATCTTGCTGATAAACTTGTTGATGTGAGTGAGTTCTGAAGGGGGTCACGGATGGAAAATTGGAAATACGTTCTTTTGTTTTTGCTTTTCTCGGTGTGTATTGTGATCTTCATGTTCTACAAACTTTTTCCCATAAGGTATTACGAGGTTGTGCTCAGAGAGGCTCAAGGTGTTGATCCTCTACTCGTCATGGCATTGATAAAGGCTGAGAGTGGCTTTCGAGAAGATGCGGTCTCTGCAGCTGGTGCGATCGGACTCATGCAGTTGATGCCCTCTACGGCTTTGTGGTTGAAAGAAAGGTTCAAACTGGACGGAGACATCCATCGGGCTGAGGACAACATAGCGTTCGGTTTGTTCTACTTGAGGTACTTGCTGAATCTTTACAACAAAGATCTCGAAAGGGCACTCGCGGCGTACTACGTCGGCCCAGCGCGGGTGAATGAGTTCGAAAAGGAAGCAAAGAGCTACGTGAAGAAGGTGATGGGTTATTACAAGATGTACAGAACGCTCTATTTCTGGTTGGGGTGGGGAAATTGAAGATCATCAACGCTGAAGAGATGAAGACGCTCGAACGCATGACGGAGGAGTCTTTGAAGATTCCCACGTCCTTTCTAATGGAACGGGCTGGTCTTGCGGTGGTGCTCGCGCTCGAACAGGAATTCGGTGACTTGTCCAACAAATCCTTTCTTGTACTGTGCGGAACTGGCAACAACGGTGGGGATGGACTGGTCGCGGCAAGGAACTTGCTGGACCACACGGAAATGGTGAACTGTGTCATCGTCGGTGAAGAAGAAAAGATGACGAACTTGACCCGTGAGAACCTTGAAAGGCTTAGATTGCTCGGTGCTGACGTCAAAAGGTTCGGAGTGGACATCGACCTCGACGGTTTGGCAGAAATGATAAAGAGAAGCGATGTGGTTGTGGATGCGTTGCTTGGCACGGGCAGTCGAGGCGAAGTGAGAAACCCACTGTTGGACATCATAAAGCTGGTGAATCTCTACGCGGGCTACGTCGTCTCTGTGGATCTGCCTTCTGGTTTGGAGTGCGATACTGGAAGGATACTTGGAATGGCCATCAAAGCGAACCTAACCGTCACTTTCGTACTTCCAAAGCCTTGCCACGTGGTCTTTCCAGGTAGGGAACTGACGGGCAAGCTCAAGGTGGCGAACATAGGAATTCCCAGATCTCTCTGCGAATCGATGAACTTGAAGAGGAGCATCATCACCAAGAGTCACGTCAAAAAAGTTCTGCCTGAGCGAAAGAAAGATTCCCACAAGAAAACCTTCGGTACTCTGCTCGTGGTCGCGGGCTCGCGTCAGTATTTGGGTGCTCCAATTCTGACGTGTCTGGGGGCTCTGAGGAGCGGCTGTGGATACGTGAAACTGCTCAGCTGTGATGAAGTTGGAAGGTTGGCGGTGGGTCGAGAACCAGGGCTGGTCTTCACGAGCATCGAGGCCGACAGTTTTTCTCTGAAGGATCTCGATTCAGCGTTGCAGCTCGCTCGAGAATCGGACGCGATCGTGCTTGGTCCAGGTTTGACGAACCAAGCGCATGTGTGCGAGTTTGTGGAGAACTTTCTGAGGAAGATCGATAAGCCCGTATTGATAGATGCGGACGGATTGAACTGCATCTCGAACGATCCAGACGTTTTGAATTCGTTGAGTGCGCCAGCCATCATCACACCACATCCTGGGGAGTTCGCCCGCTTGGTCAGGCAATCCACCGAGCAGGTCAAATACAATTACCTGTTGGCCGAAAAGTTCGCGCTCGACCACAACGTCATTGTGGTCTTGAAAGGGGCCACGACGATCGTCACCGACGGCAAGAACACGTTTTACAATCTGGTTGGGAACACTTCGTTGGCCAAGGCCGGCAGTGGCGATGTTTTGTCCGGTATCATAGGTGGATTCCTTGCCCAGGGTGTGACACCGATGGAGGCGTGCCTTCTCGGTGTTTACGTGCACGGGCTTGCGAGTGAGAAATACAATATGAGAGAAGGGACGATGCTGGTCAGCGAATTGGTGGACCTCATACCGTACGCCATTGAGGAGGTGGCCAGATGAGCGATGCCGTTGAGAGACTGGTGAGGGAACTGATCAGGGAAAACCAACTGTCTCGCGCGCGAGGTGTGCTGAGCATCTTCCAGGAAGATTATCCGCATCTGCTTTTGGAGCTTGAGGCCGCGTCTGGAAACTGGGTGGCAGTTCTGAAACTTTACGAGCGGTTGAGTGACGAGAAAAAACAGGAGTACAAGACTTTGTACAAGACAGCCCAAGAGAGGGTGAGGGAGGATTACAGAGAGGACATCAAAGATTCTCTCGAAGAGGTGGACAGGGCGAACTTCGAAGGCGCAATGGCAATCTTGGAGTCCGTCTCAAAAGCTTATCCAGAGTTGGTCGAGGCGATCGCTCTGAAACTCGAACTGGCACGCAAGAAGAATGACAAGGCGCGAGAAAAGATGTTCGAGGAGTTGTTAAAGAGGCTCGATTCTTCGCATCCGAGTCTGTCGAAAAAGATCGAGACCGTGCGGAAGACTTCCCTCGATCTGATCACTCTGATCTTGATCTGTGCCACGCTCGCTTTCAGTCTCATCGGTTTGATCTCCTCGGCTGCGAACAGGTCAGTCATAGGTAAGATAGTGGAGGAAAAGATCGCCCCGCTCTCAGAAAGAATAGACAAGTTCAGTGGGGTGTCGGATAGGCTGACCGCTGGAATGGCGAATTTGGAATCGAAGCTTCAAGATGTGACACGTTCACAAACCGAACTTTCTCTGGGTCTTTCGGAATTGAAACTCAGCTTAAGCAACACGATCGCAGCGGTCCAATCTTCTGAACAGGAGAACGCCAAGGCGATGGATGAGATCAAGCAAGCCTTGAGACGGATCGAACAGGTTTTGACTGGCTTGGGCAAAAATTCTGAAAAAGTTGAATACGCGTTGCATGGAAGGTTTGACATCGAGACCGCACGGTCCGTGTGGTTGTTCGGTTACAACCTCTACAGGAAGGGATACTATCTCGACGCTGCGGAGATACTCAAAAACCTACTCGATCAACTGAGTGACGATGTCTATTTCAAAGATGACGCGCACTACTACATGGCGCTGAGTTACTATTCGGCTGGCAGCAACGATGAAGCGAGGAGGGCTTTCGAAGGTTTCTTGGAGAAGTACCCACAGAGTCAGTACGCCGTGTACGCGAGGTCTTTCTTGAACCGCATCAAGTGATGGACGTGGGTGTCTTTTCGTACTGTATCGACGCGAAAAAGTTGACTCTTCCAATAGATTGGAGGATTTTTTTCAACAGAGAGGCCGAGCTCGTCGCAGAGCTCGGTTTTGGTAACGGCGAATTCTTGGTGAACCTCGCGAAAGAGAATCCTTCAAGAAATTACGTTGGTTTCGAGACGTCCCTCGTGAGTATCGTCAAGATACAGAAGAGGATTCACGCGGAACGTCTTGACAACGTTCGAGTCTTCATGGTGGACGGACGGTTCGGCCTTCGAGAGTTTTTTGAGGACGAATCCCTCCAAGAGATTTACGTCAACTTCCCGTGCCCTTGGCCAAAGAAATGTCACGCACACAAAAGGTTCACCGATGAAGGTTTTGTTCGAACCGTGGCCGCCGTTTTGAGGAGGGGTGGCTTCTTCCAGCTCACGAGTGACGCCGATTGGTACGTCTACGACATGGCCAAACTGATCGAAGCTAGTGGATGCTTCGGTGAGATCTCCGTTTGGAAGAACGAACGTGTCGTTTTGGGAACACGTTACGAGAGAAAGTGGCTCTCGCAGGGAAAGGTGAGTTTTACGGTCAAGGCCGTCAAGGTGAATCACAAGACAATAGAGAGATGGACATGGGGAGAGAGCGCGATGCCACATGTACACATCAAGAACGTGGATGTGGATAGACTGCTCCAACTGAAGGGACAAGTTTTTCATCACGAACGTGGAGTGTTCGTCGTCAAGGACGTTTACGTTTCCGAAAACGAGTATCTTTTGAGAGCAGTGTCGAACGAATCGAACTTTCAGCAAAGATATTTCATAAGTGTTGAGAAGAAAGAAGATGGTTGGTTAGTCAAGCTGGACCCGGACGCTCTCGCGTACAGAACGTTTGTTGTCAAGTTCTCCGTCAAAAAGATCGCTGAGGTGATAACCACGTGAAGTTCTCGATCCTGGGTGCCGGCAGTTGGGGTACTGCGTTCGCGAAGCTCTTGGTTGAGAACGGTCACGACGTGCTGTTGTGGGCGAGAAGAAAAGAAGTGGCCCAAAAGATCAACGAAGAACGCAGGAGTGAATACCTTGAAAGCATCGAACTTCCGATTGGACTGAAGGCAACGACAGATCTCGAAGAGTTGCGTCGTTTTTCCGATACGCTGTTGATAGCAGTGCCCGTGAAACACGTGAGAGAGATTTTACGAAACTTATGGCCGGCTCCAAGGATGGTTCTGAACCTGTCGAAGGGCATCGATGAAAATTTGAAGACGATCAGTCAGATCGTTCGAGAGGTTTGGCCCGAAACGAGCTACGCCGTGCTTTCGGGACCTTGCCATGCGATAGAGGTGGCAAAGCGGCTGCCCACGGCCGTGGTCATCGCGTCTGAGAATTTGGAAAGAGCTGAAACTTTGCAGAGGGCAGTGAGTAACTCGTACTTCAGATCTTATCTCAGCCACGATGTGCTCGGTGTGGAGGTCAGCGGTGCGATCAAGAACGTGATTGCCATCGCGGCCGGCGTCGTGGATGGGTTGGGAGGATGGCACAACGCGAAGGCTTCGTTGATCACTCGTGGTCTGCACGAGATGGCTCGCTCTGGGTTGGCTTTTGGGGCGGAGAGTCCTCTGACGTTCATGGGGTTGGCGGGAGTCGGTGATCTCATCGTCACGTGCAACAGTCCTTACAGCAGGAACAGGTACGTGGGGGAAATGGTTGCGAAAGGGGCCGAACTATCGCAAGTGCTCGGACATATGAAGATGGTCGCGGAGGGTGTTCACACCGTGGGACCACTCTTGAGGCTGGCGAGAGCTTTGGATGTTGAGATGCCCATATGCGAGCAGGTGTACGAGATCCTCTTCAACAAGAAAGATCCGGCTTTGAGCGTCAAGCAACTGATGGAGCGTCCATTGAAGTTGGAGAGTTGTCTCACAGCGTTTGGTTTGCCGTCTTCTCTCTGAACTGCTCCAAGACCTTGTTCAACATGGCTTCGAGCGATTTGTTGTTCTTCACGTTAAGTTCGAACCTCTGAATCGCGTTGGATACGGTCGGGTGTGATTTGTTGAACATCTCGGCGACCTTTCTGAGCGACAGACCCAGGTGATTCTTTGCCACGTACATGCCCATTTGACGAGCGATCAGCACGTTGCTTTTCCTGCTGTTTCCCCTGAGCTCTTCTGGAACGACTTTGAAGAACTCGCACAGCACAGCGAACAATCTCTCTTCTACTGTTGCACACTTGGAGGATGGTTCTACAGAGAGTATCTGCGTCGCTTTGGCAAGGTCTATGTCTTCGTTGTAGATCTGCTTGTGCATCAAGAGTTTGACGATCGCACCCTTGAGCCTCCTCATATTGTCGTTGAACTTTTCTGCGACGAGCATCAAAACGTCCTTTGATAGTTCCGCGCCTTCGAGTTTGACCATCTTCTGTGCTATCTTGAAGCACGTCTCAACGTCCGGTCTTTCGATCTTCACGACCACACCCATCTGAAAGCGACTTATCAGTCTGTCTTGAAAACCGTCGAGCATCTGTGGATCTCTATCGGAACATATCACGATCTGTTTGCCAGCGTTGTAGAGCTCGTTGAAGGTGTGAAACAGCTCAGTCTGAATGCCGTTTTTCCCAATGAGAAACTGCACGTCGTCCAACAGCAAAACATCTATCTTCGTTCTGTATCGTTCCCTGAACTCTTGAGCCGTACCCCTCTGAATGGCTTCTATCAGCTCGTTCAAAAAGCGCTCGCTCGTCAGATAGACGACCCTCATCTCAGGCTGATGTTTGAAGAGGTAGTGCCCTATGGCTTGGAGCAAATGTGTTTTACCGAGTCCCACACCGCCGTACACGAACAATGGATTGTACTTGCCAGGAAATTTTGCTGCCTCAAGACATGCACTGTAAGCGAACATGTTGCTTGGACCCACGACGAAGTTTTCGAAAGTGAAGATGGGGTTGAGTGGCGTCAGAACGAGCGGCCTTTTTCTCACCAAAGGTTCACGCTCGTCTTCCTCGGGTTGGTTCTGCAGAGGTGCGTGCTCTATCTTGAATTCGATCGGACGATTGAAGACCTCTCTCAGTGTGCGTGCTATGAGGTTGCCATATTTCATCTCGAGCCAGTCTTTGATGAAGAGGTTACCAACCTCAAAGATGACGAGATTTTCCCCGATCTCCTTAACATCGAAAGTGCTGAACCAACTATCCCAAACTCGGCGATTCAGTTTGGCCTTCAAAGCCTCTATGATCTTTTCTTTCATAGTGAAACCCCAATCTGTCTGAAAGGTGAGCAATTACTATTATCCAACCGAGGTGGGGAAAGATCAAGGAACAGAATTGTTTATGTTCTAAAAAAGTTCCACCGGATCGCAAGGAAAAGAAAAGAGGCGGAGATCCGCCTCTTTTCACTCCTCGATGTGGATCGCACCTGTTGGGCAGCTGTCGGCAGCGTCGCGCGCGCAGCTCTCCTCCGTCTCTGGTTGAAGAACCTTCGCCTTGCCATCGTCTGCAAGTTTGAACACCTCAGGACAAAGGCTTTCGCAAACGCCGCAGCCGATGCAAGCAGCTTCGTCAACCCTGACTCTCATTTCAAACACCTCCTGTGGTCTTTGAACCTAAGTCTTATTATAGTAGAAAGACCCCAACGTAGTAAACTCTTAAAGGGAGGTGTTACCATGAAGAAAGTGGTGATCCTGATGCTGTGCGTGCCTCTGTTGATCTTCGCTGTTCCTGCGAACGAAAGGCTGAGTTCGGCACTCTCGATCCTGAAAGAACTGTCGAGCATACCGGACAGCGGGGCTTTCGTCGAGCTCTTGAGACAGTCCGAAGGCCTCGCGATCTTTCCGTCGTTGATCAGAGTTGGTTTGGTCATCGGTGGACAGTACGGGGAAGGTTTCCTCCTCAGACGTGACGTGCCGAGTGGTAAATGGTACGGACCGGTGTTCTTGAAGCTCACAGGTTTGAGCCTTGGAGCGCAGTTGGGGATTCAGAACGTCGGATTGGTCCTCGTACTGATGAACGAACAGGCGGTGAAGAACCTCGTATCGGGTAACATCACGCTCGGTGGCAACATCAGCATCGCAGCGGGCCCGATGGGAAGGTCGCTGTCGGCAGAAACGGACTACAGACTCCAATCTTCGATCTATTCTTACTCCGTGAGCAAAGGCTTCTTCGCAGGCCTATCCTTGCAGGGTTCGATCGTCCAAGTGGACAACGACGCGAACAAGGAATACTACGGTTCGTTGCTGACGAGCGATGAGATGATGAGGCGCGAACCTCAAACAAAAGAAGCCGTCGAACTGATCAAGTACCTCAACGGCATGATCTATCTACAGCCGAATGAGTGAAGGATCGGGGGTATAGACATTTTGTTCGAACTGGTGAGCGATTTCGAGCCCACTGGAGATCAGCCTCAGGCGATAGAAAGACTCGTTGAAGGAGTTCTGAAGGGTTACAGGTTCCAGACGCTCATAGGTGTGACGGGCAGCGGTAAGACCTTCACGATGGCGAATGTGATCGCGCGGTTGAGCAGACCAGCGTTGATCATCTCGCCGAACAAGACGCTCGCTGCACAACTCTACGGAGAGTTCAAAACGTTCTTTCCGAAGAACAGGGTTGAATACTTCATCAGCTACTACGATTACTACCAACCCGAGGCGTACGTGCCCTCGAAGGACCTCTACATCGAAAAGAACGCCGACATAAATGACGTTCTGGTACGTATGAGGATGTCCACGTTCAAGTCCGTGAGGACGAGAAGGGACGTCGTTGTCGTCGCGAGCGTTTCCTGTATCTACGCCTCGGGTGATCCAACGGATTTCGACACGATGAACATTCAACTGCACGTTGGTCAAAAGATCGAACCACACGAGGTGGCCCAAAAGCTTGCGAGGATCGGCTATTCCAGGAGCAGTGAGATCACTCTGAAAGGGTGTTTCAGGCTCGCGGGGGACGTGCTGGAAATCTATCCGACGTACCAGGACGAAGGGATACGTGTCGAATTCTTCGGCTCGAACGTGGACAGGATAGAATCGTTCGACAAAATGAACAGAACGAGCATAGAAGAATACCAAAAGATCACGATCTATCCAGCAGTGGAGTTCATAACCACCGAAGAAAAGCTGAGACGCGCCGTCGAATCGATCAAAGAGGAACTCAAAGAGAGACTCGAGGAGTTGAAGAGACAAGGCAAATTGCTCGAGATGCAAAGGCTTCAACAGAGAACCATGCACGATTTGGAACTCTTGATATCCATAGGACACTGTCCCGGTATAGAGAACTACTCGAGACACTTCGATGGTCGACAGCCTGGTGAACCACCCTACACGCTCCTCGATTATTTTGACGAGGACTTCATAGTCTTCATAGACGAATCGCACATCGCCGTGCCACAGTTGAGGGCGATGTGGCGTGGCGAGTTCTCACGAAAGAAGAACTTGGTGGACTACGGATTCAGATTGCCTTCGGCTTACGACAACCGGCCCCTCACCTTCGAGGAGTTTCTCAAGAAGGTACCACGGATCATCTTCGTCTCCGCGACACCTGGTCCGTTCGAATTTCAAGTGAGCGAGCAGATCGTCGAACAGCTCATCAGACCAACAGGATTGGTCGATCCGGAAGTCGAAGTCAGGCCTACGAGTGGACAGATAGACGATCTCGTCTTCGAGATCAAGAAGGTCGTGGAGAGGGGTGAAAGGGCTCTCGTGACCGTGCTCACGAAGAAGACCGCCGAAAGACTCAGCGAGTATCTGACCGAACTGGGCATCAGAGCTCTCTACATACATTCTGAGCTCGACGCGATCGAGCGAATCGAGGTACTCAAGAAGCTCAGACGTGGCGATGTCGATGTCGTCGTGGGAATAAACCTCCTCAGGGAGGGTTTGGACCTTCCAGAAGTGTCTCTCGTCGCCATAATGGACTGCGACAAGGAGGGTTTCTTGAGATCGGAAACGACGCTCATACAAATAATGGGAAGGGTTGCGAGAAATCTCAATGGGAAAGTGCTCATGTATGCAGACAGGATCACTCCCGCGATGCAGAGAGCGATAGAGGAGACTAACAGGAGGAGAAAGATCCAGCTCGAGTACAACAAGAAGCACAACATAACACCCAAACCCATCATAAAGCCGTTGCAGATGGAGATATTCGAAAAGTTCATCGAAGAAAAGCCGAAGTTGGAGTATCTCGATCTTGTGAAAGACCTCGGTTTGGAGGAACGCATAGCCGTTTTGGAGGAAGAGATGTACAGAGCCGCGAGCGAGTTGAGGTACGAGGACGCGGCCGTTCTGCGAGACGAGATCTTCAGATTGAAGGAGGAGCTGAGGAAAAATGAGGCCCATCTGTGAGGCTGCAAAAAAGGCCGGCGAGATCGCCATGCGATTTTTCGAGAAGGAGCTCTCGATAAAAACGAAGAGCATGAGGGCGGACGTGGTGACCCAGGCGGACGTCGAATGCCAGAAGGTCATAGTCGAGGTTTTGAAGGAGCATTACCCCGACGCTGCCTTTGTTCTGGAGGAAGGCTGTGAGGAGACAAAGATACCCAACGGTGAAACAATCTTCGTTGTCGATCCCATCGATGGTACGTTGAATTACTCTCACTCCTTGCCGTACTTCGCTGTGAGCATAGCTAAGATGAGTTTTGGCGAGATCGTGGAAGGAGCGATTTACATTCCCTTCACGAACGAGATGTTCTACGCAGAGCTTGGAAAGGGGGTCTTCCTGAACGACAAACGCATCTTGAACGAGAAGAGACCGACCATGGATCGATCGCTCTTGGTCACCGGATGGCCCTACGATGAAACGAAGTTGAAATGGTTGATGAGAAGCGTTGAGAAGCTCACCGAGGTGTGTCAGGAGGTCAGGATCATAGGTTCCTCGGCCCTCGAGCTGTGTTATCTTGCCTGTGGAAGGTTCGATGGATACTGGGAAATCGGTCTGAAACCTTGGGATGTGGCGGCTGGGGTTTTGATCGCACGGGAAGCCGGCGTTGTGGTTGGTGGGCTGAACGGTGAGTTCGATTTGGAGAGCGGTGAGATAGTTGCCGCCGTGCCATCGATATTTGAGCAGTTGAGATCTGCTCTGGTGGAACTGTGAGACCGAAGATCGTCGTCGAGGGAACGGTTGGAGCTGGTAAGACCACGCTCATCAAGGTCATCTCGGAGAGGCTCGGTTTGAAACCCCTCTACGAGTTGACGGACGAAAAGATCATCGATCTTCTGAGCAACTTCTACGCTGATCCCGCGAAGTGGGGTTTTCACTTGCAGATCTATTTTTTGACGAAGAGGTTTCAACAGATGGAGCTGGCGAAGCAGATCGGAAACGTGGTGATGGACAGAAGCATCTTCTGCGATCACATTTTTCCAACAGTACTTTTGAGAAGGAGAGAGATGAATCAGCTCGAGTACGACATCTATCGGGAGGTTCAAGGAGAGTTCTTGAAGTATTCTTTTCCACCACAGTTGATGATCTATCTTCACTGTTCGACTCGAACGGCGATAGAACGGATCAAGAAGAGGGGAAGAAGTTGGGAACTCTCCATCGATGAAGCGTACTGGCATGCTTTGAACGAAGAGTACGAGAGATACTTCGCAGATTACGATCTCTCCAGTCTGTTGATCGTCGAATCCGATTCGATGGACGAAAGCTTTTCCAGCATCGAGAACGCCATCGTCTCTGTCTTGGAAACACAAGAGAAGGGAGTTTGGCTGTACGACGGAAAAGAGCTCAAAAGGAGGAATCAACGTGCTTGAGATCGTCGTCGAAGGAACGGTGGGGGCTGGCAAGACAGCGTTGGTGGAAATACTCGAGAGGGAATGGGGTGTGAGGGGCTTCTACGAGATGAACGACAAGATCGCCGATCAGCTGTTGGAAAGATACTACGCCGATAGGCACAGATGGTGTCTCACCATGGAACTTTACTTTTTGCACAAGAGATTTCTCCAGCTGCAACAAGCGAATCGGATCGAACGTGCCGTCATGGATCGCTCGATGCTTGGAGATTTCGTCTTCGTGAGGATGCAGAAGCGTTTGGGTTTCCTTCAGCCTGTGGAGTACACCGTTTACGAACAGTTTTACGGAACGATGTCGAAGATCTCGCCACAACCGAAGTTGTTGGTGTACATCAAGTGCAGCGCTGAAACGGCGATGAAGCGCATCAGAAAGAGAGGAAGACCGTACGAAATGAACGTTGAGGAAGAATACTGGCATCAGTTGGTGAAGTTCTACGATGAGACGTTCTTTGCAGATGTGAAGGGAAACGTTCTGATCGTGGACGGAGACGAATTGGACTTCGTTGAGAACGAACGGCACAGATCACTCGTGCTCGAAGCAATTCAGGAAAGTCTTAGAACAGAGGCGGTTCGCTGTTTGGACAGTCAAGGACTCAGAACCTTGGAGAACTGGTATAATAAAGTTTAGCCAAGTTTGAGGTGTGGTTCGTGTGGAAAAAGAAAAGTGGATCGTCATCGGTGAAACGCTGAAGAAGGCGCGAGAAGCGCTTGGTCTAACGCTTGAGCAACTTTCAGAAAAGACGGCCATACCCGTGTGGAAGCTCAGGCTCATAGAAGAGGGACAGTTCGACAGGGTCGATGCACCTTTTTACGTGAGACATTACATAA